>NZ_JAFNNQ010000096.1:0-180834 GCF_026536675.1 Gilliamella sp. B2717
CCCATTTACCCATGCCTTTCCACGGTTTTAGTGGTCATGTAAGCCCGATGATTCATGCAGCAAAAAATGCGCCTACATTTTGGATGTATATTTTATTAATCCCAGTATTTTTAATTTTATTACCGTTTTACACCGTGGGCTACTTTATTTCGGAATGTTTATGCTGGCAACCCCGTTGGCCGAAGGTGATTCGCCAAGCAGGCAAAACAGGCAAACCAGTCCCGAAAGAAACCACCTTATCGGACTATCCAGAAACAGTACAACAAGCCATACTTGACAGCCGTTTAGAGTGGGGCGTACGTGACGAAAAGACAGGCAAACTGGTTGATTATGGCAATGGTTAATGTGCAAAAATATTTTTAATAAAATGATTTATCTATAAATAATAATGCGTACAGATTGTTAGTTTTGATAGTTATAGGATTAAACATAAATTGATGTTAAATACTTGCCTAAATTAAAGGCAAGATCAGCATTTAACCATTCGTCAAAATCAATTACCGAAAAGTAAAATATACCATTGCTATCAAAATCGGTCGGTGCGCCGAGGAGTTGCAAAAGCAGGCTCTACTTAAAAATCTTTTTAAACATAGTTAACATTATGATAAATATAAAATTACATTGATAATGTGCATTAAAACCAATCGCCTAAAAAAACATCAATAAATCGGTAGAATTTTACACCTCTCTATCTTAATTAATAAACAATTAGTTATAATTAGAGTGTTCCCTATACACATAGGGATAAACTGTTGCTGAAATGTATTCTAATAGTGAGAGAATAGGTTGCTTGATTATATGAACTTTTTTCATGATCATAATCCAATACTTGGTATGGCTAATTCATTGATTAATGCATTAGGGATCATTTCAATTTTTTATCCATGTTTTCGTAGATCTTAATCGGCTTAATGGGAACTAGATCTCCATCTTTTACTTTACATTCGGAATTATTACTTGAAACAACCATAATCTGTCCTCTTTCTAGTTTAAAATCTAAAAGAGCTAATGCTCCCTCTGAAGCCAAAGCCACATAATCTCTGGCATCTGGAGGGAACTCGTAATAAACTACTTTGTTATTATATACATACACAACTGTATTAGAGAATTCTTGAGCTATTCCATATCTAGAATTTGGAAAAGATTCTACTTTCTTAACATCAATATTTTGTTCTCGCATTAATGTAATATAACGTCCACTAATACTGCCACTGATTAACCAAACTTCATCCCATTTAAAATTAGTATAATCAGATAAGGTTATGGTTTTAGGATGATTGTTTTTTACATCTTTTAAAACCTTTTCTAAAGGTGTTTTGTTGCAACTGGTTAATGTTACTAGTGACATAAATGTGACTAATAGTAGAAGTATTTTTTTCATTCCTTGTTATTCCAGATTAATTTTGTTTTATATTCTTGTTTAGATTTGATTGAAAGTCCGCTTAATGATTCTATCTTATCTAAAAACTTTATTTTCTTTTTCAACACTGCTTTGATTACTCATTAATACTACGATAAATTACTTACTAAACTGATGATAAGCGAGCGAAAAAACAATCGATATCTTATATTGACAAGACAATAGATATAAAGTTCACATATACAATGACTTTTACATAAATGAATAATATCTAATTATTTTTATTCGGATTTATTTGGATGTTATAAACGAATTGCGGCTAAGTAAACAGGATGTTCTACTCTGTCGGTCTATTAAAAAGTTCTCATATTTGATAAGTATTAACATGGTATTTACGATACGAACTAAAATAATCGGTAAAAATAGCGTACAATAGCGCAATGTTTACTTGTACATCAGCTTAATTAATTTAGGAAATAAGTATGACCGGCAAATTTATTGTCATTGAAGGACTTGAAGGTGCAGGAAAAACCACAGCAATTAATACTGTTGCGCGTATTTTAAAGCAATCTAATATTGAAGATTTACAATTTACTCGTGAGCCGGGTGGAACACCGATTGCTGAAGCGTTACGTAATATTATTAAAAATGGTTTAGAACATGAGCCATTAACGGATAAAGCTGAATTATTGATGTTATATGCGGCTCGAATTCAACTTATTGATAATGTTATAAAACCCGCTCTTAAAATAGGAAAATGGGTAATAGGTGATCGTCATGATTTATCCACGCAGGCATATCAAGGAGGGGGACGCCAACTTGATAGCGTATTGATTGAAACGTTACAAAAGCAAGTGTTAGGTGATTTTAAACCCGATTTAACTTTGTATTTGGATGTTGATCCAAAAATAGGATTAATGCGAGCAAAATCTCGTGGTCAGCTAGATAGGATTGAGCAGCAATCTATCCTATTTTTTGAACGTACTCGTCAACGCTATTTAGAGCTTGCTATGCAAGATGATACTATTGTGACTATTGATGCCAGTCAATCAATGAATGTGGTAACACAGCAAATTGAAGACGTGTTAACTGCATGGTTATCATTAATACAGGTTAATAATGCATGATCAAAAATGGATATAGTTGGCTCACGCAGCCATATCAGCAATTAGCGACAAGTATTTTACATGATCGAGCCCATCATGCTTTATTAATTAATTATATTCAAGGTAGTGGTGAAAATGAGCTTATTGAGCAATTAGCAAATCGTTTATTATGCCAAGCATCAAGCGATCTAGCCCCTTGTTTAAAATGTCATAGCTGCCAGTTATTTTTGTCTCATCATCATCCTGATTATTATCAGATAACTAACGAACAGGGTAAGCAATCGATCGGTATCGATCAGATTCGAAGTATTACCGCTAAAATTTACGAAAAATCACAGCAAGGCGGTAATAAAGTGATTTGGATTAAACATGCTGCCTTAATGACCGAAGCCGCCGCAAATGCATTATTGAAAACGTTAGAAGAGCCACCTGCAAATACTTATTTTATTTTAAGTGACGATCATAATGGTCATTTATTACCAACTATTTATAGTCGTTGTTTTTCTTATTTTTTACCGATACCTAAGCTTGAACAGTCTATGTATTGGTTGAAAAATATACAGGGTTTACATTATAGTGATAATGAACTTGCGTCAGCTTTGTTATTAAGCGAAAATGCGCCATTAACAGCAAAAACTTTGTTGGATCCTACAAAATGGCAACAACGTAAAGTATTTTGTGAAAATTTATTGAGTGTTATTCCTAATAATGATTTTTGGACGCTTGGCGTAACATTTGAGCATGACCATTTTATTGATCGCATTAGTTGGTTTTGTGCTTTATTAAGTGATGCTTTAAAAGCAAAACAAAAAGCTGGACGGTATATTATTAATCGTGATCAAGTGCCATTGGTAAGATTATTGGCAACATTAAGTTATGAAAAAATTACTGCTCTTTATGAACTCTGGTTGAATGCCAGACGTCAGTTATTGTCAATAACTGGGTTGAATAAAGAATTATTGGTTTATTATGTTCTTTCTCAATCAGAGTTGATTTGCGATTAAATATTTTCATGGAAGTGTTGAGGGATATTATTTTATATGTAAATGTTTTAACGAAGGATTATAGTGAGTTATTTATCTATTGAATTTGGTCTGTTGTTTATCGTTTTTTTTGCTATATATTGGGCATTTAACTTATTACCTAAATTCCAAAATGCCTTGTTACTCGTTTCAAGTTATTTAATTGTAAGCAGTTATAGTTGGCAATTTGCGTTGATTCTTGGTGTTTATACCAGTGTAACTTATCTTATTTCCATTATGATATCGGTTTCAAAAGATCATGCTAAAAGTTGGTTGATTTTTGGCTTAATAATATCGATTAGTAATTTAGCATTATTCAAATATTTTGATTTTTTTCGACAAGAACTACAAGCTTTACTTAACGTCTTTCATATTCCTATTTTATTACCATTATTTTCTGTGCTAATCCCTATTGGGATTTCCTTTTATACTTTCCATTCTGTCAGTTATTTAGTTTCAGTTAAAAGAAAAGAGATTGAAGTAGCTAAATTTTGGGATTTTGCACTTTTTTTATCTTTTTTCCCCAGTATTGTCGCAGGGCCAATCAATCGAGCTAAAGATTTTTTGCCGCAAATTTCAGTTTGCCAACCCCGCCAAATTTTAGAGCCATATCGAGCTTTTATATTAATCATGATGTCAATCATTAAAGTTTATTGTTTAGGTGGTTGGATAAATGATGCATGGGTTAACCCCATTTTTGCCAATCCATTAGAATTTAGTGTGATTGATTTATTAGTGGGTGTATATGCTTATGCAATACAAATTTATCTCAATTTTTCAGGCTATACGGATTTGGTGACTGGTATTGCTTTGTTGTTAGGGTTTCGTCTACCAATTAATTTTAACCAACCTTATTTATCTTTAAATTTAAGGCATTTTTGGGCGCGTTGGCACATAAGTTTATCTCAATGGATTCGGGATTATATTTATATTCCGCTTGGCGGTAATCGTAAGGGATTTACCCGAACACAAATCAATGTTTTGTTGGCAATGTTTTTATCGGGATTATGGCATGGTGCAGGTATCAATTTTATTATTTGGGGTATTTGCCATGGTATTGGTATTGTGGCTCTGAATATTGGTGATCGCTTTTTTGGTCGTGATGTGATTAGTCAACGCTCACCTTTTATTGCGCGTTTATTAACTTGGCATTATGTCTGTTTTACTTGGTTGTTTTTTTATTGTGAAAATTTATCCGATGCTTTGGATTATTTAATGGCATTAACGCATAATGTGATGATAAAACCACAATATTGGCAGGCTTTTTTAATTATCATGGTTGCTTATTTAGTTTATCCAATGTGTAAAAATCTGCCAAATTTGGCAACGGTACTGTTATCTAAAGTTAATAAATTATGTTTACCTGTGATAACGATATTAATTTTGTGGTGTGTCATTTATTTTGCGCCGTCAGGTATGCCCGATTTTATTTATGCCAGTTTTTAATTGTGTTTTAAAATTTTTTAAGATCAGTTTTGACAAGGAACAGTAATTTGAAGGATTTTATGAAGTTAAGTAATATGCTAACAATGCCAACTAACAAAACCTTATCTGCATTTTATATTGTTGTAGTGTTAGTTGTTACAGCTATTGCTTTAATGGTTTTGTTTCATAAATCAATATTGATTTATTGCCAGCAATCTTACCATTTTGAGTTTTTTGATATGGCATTAATGGTGGATGATGCTAATGTCACTGAGGATGATCAGACAAAATGGACTAATGAATCGTATGAATCAGAGGAGTTAGAAAACACGAATATTGAAAAGGATAATCAAAAACATCCTAATGTCGTGACTGCAAACGCAATTGCGGATAAACAGTTACAACAAAATAACCGGCAAAACAAAACAATAAAATCCAATCACACAACTGAAAATAATAAACAAAAATTACCGTTAATTAAGGGTGATAGCCTGCAAGCTACTAATAAACGTCAAACTCATTCTGATAGTCAACTAAACAGTACTCAGACTAATACAGCGTTAGGTAATACGGTAACATTAAATGAATCAAGTAACCCAAGACTTAGCAATGATACCGATTTTACTGAACTTTCACCGATTGTTTTAACTAAAAATGACAAAGTCCTTTTTGCGGGGGATTCATTAATGCAAGGGGTTGCACCATATGTTAAAAAAATGTTATTTAAACAATATAAGATAGAAAGCATTAACTTGAGTAAACAAAGTACCGGGCTTGCTTATCCAAAAGCTTTTGATTGGCCAAAAACAATTAATGATGCAATCAGTGCTGATGCCTCCATTAAATTAATCGTCATTTTTTTAGGCCCTAATGATCCGTGGGATTTTCCTGTTAAGGGATATGCTAAATATGCTAAGTTTAAATCGCAATTATGGGAAGAACAGTACCGTTTACGTGTTGCATCAATATTAGATATCGCGAATCAACATAATGTAAAAGTACTTTGGCTTTCACCACCTTGTATGCGTAAACCAAAGTTGAATGACGGAATGAATTATTTAAGCCATTTATATGAATCCGAAGTTGAAAAAGCGCATCAACATTTTATGGAAACCAATACATTATTAGGTTGTTCTTACGATCAATTTAACAGCTATATTGAGACTAATAAGCAAAAAATTAAAGTGAGAATAGACGATGGTATTCATTTTACAATAACTGGACAAAAGCTTTTAGCTCAAGCAATTTTGAACCAAATCACATCCACTTTATCAGAGGATTCCCACATTGAATCAATGCATTAAAACCTTAGTTGCTGTTTTTTCGGTGGTGTTTACTGTCAGTTTTAGTACTATGGCTGAAAGTATTCCAACGTCTAAGTCTGTGATTGTTAATTTTGGCGATCCAAATGCTAAACAATTCGTTTCACGCTTAAATTCATTAGTCAATAATCAAGACCATACCCAAAAAGTTGTCAATATCACCCAATTTGGTGATTCTCATACCGCTGCAGATTTTTTTACAGGCGAATTTAGAGCGTTAATGCAAGATAAATATGGTGATGCAGGTATAGGTTGGGTTCCTCCTATTTGGGTTAAAGGGCAAAACCATACTCGAGTTAGTTTGAAAGATTCTAATTGGGAATTGTTAAGTAGCCGAGTATTAAGTAATCTCGATTTTCCTATGGGCGGTTTTATCGCTAAACCTATTAATTCTCAAGCTTCTGTTGAGTTGGCACTTAAAGCAGACGATAGAGATATATGGAAAGTTAGCCTTATTTTTAAAACTAAGAAAATAACTAAAAATCCATTAGGTATCTATAATAAAGATAAAATTACCTTTAGTTTCAAGAATAAATTTGGCGGTTGGCAAACGACAACGTTTACTTCAACGCTTCCTATTACCATTAAAAGTAAAGATAGCACTGAAATTGGTGGATTTTGGTTAACTCGAGCCAACAAGTCGGGTGTTATTGTATCTGCGATTGGTTCGAATGGGGCTAAGCAAACAATTTGGCAAAAATGGCGTCCTCAATGGTTTCAGGAATTATTATTATCCAAAAGCGATTTGGTTATTTTGGAGTATGGAACAAACGAGAGTTTCGATGAGACTTTAGATGCAGATGAATATCGGAAAAATTTAGTCTACAACATTCGTAAAATTCGAAAATTATTGCCGAATGCTGCAATTTTATTGATTTCACCTCCTGATACAATGATTAATCAAACTGAAATTCCAAAGTCTTATAATTTAGTAAAAAGGATTCAAAAACAAGTGGCTAAATCAGAAAAAACACTGTTTTGGGATTGGCAGGCCGCTATGGGGGGAAGTCATTCGGTTAAGCTTTGGTCTAAGTATGGATTGGCTCGATCAGATTTAGTACATCAAACCTTGCAAGGCTATAAAGAAAGTGCCAAAATCTTTTATAATGATTTAAATGAATTTGTTAAAAAAAATAGCGATTAGTTATTAATAAAAGGAATAAATCTGTTATGTCTTCACCTATTATCGTTGCTGTTGATTTTGCTGATGTTAAATCAGCTTGGAATTTTATTGATCGTGTTGAGCCAAAAGATTGTCGTTTAAAAATTGGCAAAGAGCTTTTTACGCATGCGGGGCCCGATTTTATTAAACAGATTATGAATAAAGGTTTTGATGTTTTTTTGGATCTGAAATTTCATGATATTCCAAATACTGTTGCGAAAGCGATAATTGCTGCAGCTGATTTAGGTGTTTGGATGACAAATGTTCATGCTAGTGGTGGGGCTCGGATGATGCAGGCGGCGAAAGACGCACTCTATCCATATGGTAAAGATGCGCCTCTTTTAATTGCGGTAACTGTTTTAACCAGCATGGAGTCGGTAGATCTTCAAGAAATCGGTATCCCTGTTTCGCCTTTGGAACAAGCCACTATATTAGCTTTGTTAGCCAAAAATTGTGGGCTTGATGGCGTTGTATGCTCCGCTAAAGAAGTGCAAAGTTTTAGAACTCGCTTAGGGAGTGATTTTAAGTTAGTGACGCCAGGTATCAGACCCGCCGGTTCCAATGCTGATGATCAGCGTCGAATTATGACGCCACAACGTGCGCAAGCTGCAGGATCGGATTATCTGGTTATTGGTCGTCCGATTACGCAAGCAGAAGATCCTTCATTAGCATTACAAACTATTTTATCAACCCTTGATTTGAGCAAGAGTTAATTTCATGATGTCTGATAATCCACTTGTTTATTCTACCGATCAAGGTCGTATTAAATCGGTTGAAGTAAAAGAATCTCGACCTAAAGGGGATGGGATTATTCGAATTCAACGCCAAACATCCGGACGTAAAGGTAAAGGTGTGTGCGTCATTTCAGGATTTGATTTTGATGATGCCCAACTTCAAAAAATAGCTGCGGAACTCAAAAAACGTTGTGGTTGTGGTGGCGCAGTTAAAAATGGTAGCATTGAAATTCAAGGCGATAAACGTGATTTACTCAAATCTTTGCTGGAAGAAAAAGGCTTTAAAGTAAAGCTAGCCGGTGGTTGAGTTGTGGTAATTGTCTTTACTCCCATTATTGAATGGGAGTAAATCTGCTATATGTTAGTGAGAACGATAGCTACGCATTTTGTTGCTGATTTCACGGCGTTCTTTTGAAATTTCAGCATTTTTGATAATATAATCATCTACACGATCATCATAATCACTTTTCATGTTAGCAATAATCGCTTGAAGTTCGTCATAAGTCATATCTGGTTTTATATAATCACTCAAATTTTCAAGTAATAATACTCGTTTTTGGTTATCTCGGATTTTTTTCTCATTATCGGATATTTCACGTTTTAATTTGTTTAAACGACGTGATAAACGAATATATTCTAATACATCTTGAAATGATGGTGCGGCGTTTTTTTCCTTGTCCATCTATAACCCCTTATTTCTAAAATTGGAAAAAATAAATTATGACTAATTATATACTAATAAATTTATAGATGATAATTAAATCTGTTTTGAGTGTTTATCAATTTTAAGTTATGTTCAATGCAAAATCATTGATATTACAATAAGTTACTACCGTTCAATGTGAGCTTGCTTATGATTTTAAAGGCTATTTATTTATTCCTATTTGTCATCAACGATAAATATCGATGCTATTGACCCAATTTAGAGTGTTTAATTGAACTTATTAAGTCTGTTTACTCTAAGCCAAGTTTATCCCAAATTTCATCGATATAAGCCACAACTTTTGGATCTTTTTTGATGATTTTTCCCCATTCTCGCTGAGTTTCGCCTTGCCATTTATTGGTCGCATCTAATCCCATTTTTGAGCCTAACCCAGAAACAGGCGAAGCAAAATCTAAATAATCAATCGGCGTATTGTCAATAAATGTGGTATCACGATGAGGATCCATGCGCGTTGAAATAGCCCACATGACATCTTTCCAATCTCGGGCATTGATATCATCATCACATACAATAACAAATTTGGTATACATAAATTGGCGTAAGTAAGACCAAACGCCCATCATGACACGTTTAGCATGGCCTGGATACTGTTTTTTGATGGTCACAATTGCAATCCGGTAGGAACATCCTTCGGGTGGTAAATAAAAATCGACAATTTCAGGAAATTGTTTTTGTAAAATAGGGATAAAGACTTCATTTAAAGCGAGTCCCATTACGGCTGGTTCATCGGGTGGACGACCCGTATAGGTAGAGTGATAAATCGCATCTTTTCGACGAGTTAGATGCGTTACCGTAAAAACAGCAAATTTTTCAACTTCGTTGTAGTAACCAGTATGATCACCATATGGGCCTTCAGGCGCTAATTCATTCGGATCAATATAGCCTTCTAAGATAATTTCGGCGGTAGCGGGGACATCTAAATCATTGGATAGCGATTTTACTACTTCAGTTCGACTATTGCGTAACAGACCTGCAAAGGCGTATTCTGGTAAGGTATCGGGTACGGGAGTGACTGCACTTAAAATGGTTGCAGGATCGGCACCAATGGCAACGCTAACAGGAAACTTTTCATTAGGATGGGCTTGTTGCCATTCTGCAAAATCAAGCGCTCCTCCTCGATGAGATAGCCAGCGCATGATTAACTTATTTTTACCCAATAATTGTAAGCGATAAACGCCGACATTTTGCCTTTCTTTATAAGGTCCTTTCGTTATCGTTAGTCCCCAAGTTAAAAGTGGTGCTACATCATCGGGCCAACAATGCATGATTGGCAGACGAGTTAAATCAACTTCTTCATTTTTAAAAATCAATTCCTGACACGGCGCAGACGATCGTCGCTTAACAGGCATATTTAATATTTGCTTATATTTGGGTAACACATTAAAAAATTGTTTAATGCCTTTTGGTGGTTCAGGCTCACGTAAAAAAGCTAATAATTCACCAATTTCACGTAATTGTGATGTATCTTCTAACCCCATTCCCATCGCAACACGTTTGGGTGTTCCAAATAGGTTACAAAGTACGGGCATGTCATAACCAATAGGATTTTCGAACAATAAGGCTGGGCCTTTAGAACGTAAAACACGATCTGCAATTTCGGTCATTTCCAAATAAGGATTAACAGGATAGGGAATTCGTTTTAATTCACCTTGTTCTTCAAGATAATTTAAAAAATCACGAAAATTGGTCAAGTTCATAAAAATAATTACTCCCTATTAATCTGCCTTTGTTTACACTAATTTAAGGTAGTCTAACATCCTAAATGTTAACGTTATTTTGTCATCAACTAGTCAGCGTCAAAATTTTCACTATAAATAGGCACTTGTTGATTTAGATTGCACTTCACAATTTTAGGTAATAATGTTTTAAATTGCTGTTGGTCGATATCAATAAATTTATTTTCATCTACTTGATAAAAAAGATATTGGGTCGTTTGATCTTCAAACTCAAAAGAAGCAATCCAATAGTTTCTATCATCATTGTTTTCATTAGCAAACACTTTGATGATGGTATTTTCTCGTATTTCAGGTTGATTATGTAATTTGTGTTCGATAATATTTTCAGCGATTTGCGAATCGATTTCATCAAAAATGATATAATCAGTTTTGTTGGTTTGGCATGTTTTAATGTTAATTTCAGCATAACTATTAGGTATAAAATACAATAAGCTTGATAACACAATGGCATACTGACTTAATTTCATTTCCTACTCCTTAGTTAATCTCGTTTAATTGAATAATTTCATTAATTGCTTCTTGATTATTTGGCGATGCTGTTATTTTAGCTGCATCGCTAATTGTCAACCATTGATAGGCTAAATGTTCAGTAAGCGTTGGTGTTATTTCATTTTCGAGCGGTAAATAAAACCAATGTTCTTTATTTATTTCAACTTCAGGTGCATATCGATGCCTAAATTGTGGAAAAATCTTGAATTCAACCGTATGGTTAGTATCGATTAAATTAAGATTTTTACCCAGAATATCAATGCCTGTTTCTTCAAAAACCTCACGAATGGCAGTTTCAACCGGCAATTCGTTATCTTCCATGCTACCTGTTACTGACTGCCAAAAATTGGGATCATCTTTGCGTTGTAGCATAAGACAACGCAAAGTTTTTTGACAGTAAATAACAACTAAAACAGATTCAGGCTTTTTGAACTTTTGCATTAAGACATCACTATTTTTTGCTAACTTCAATACCAAGTTCAGCTAATGCATTAGGATTTGCCGGGCTTGGTGCATCTGTCATTAAACAAGTTGCCGCTGTTGTTTTAGGAAATGCGATAACATCCCGGATATTATCGGTACCTGTTAATAGCATACTTAATCTATCTAAACCAAATGCAAGTCCTGCATGTGGCGGTGTACCATATTTTAGCGCATCAAGTAAAAAGCCAAATTTTTCGCGTTGATCGTGTTCATTTATACCTAAAATAGAAAACACAGCTTGTTGCATTTCACTACGGTGAATACGTACTGATCCTCCACCTACTTCATATCCATTGATAACCATGTCATAAGCGTTAGCTATCGCGTTTTCAGGATTTTGTTTAAGCTGTTCTGGCGTCAAGTCTTTTGGTGATGTAAATGGATGGTGCATCGCACTAAGTCCTTCATCCGTTTCTTCAAACATTGGGAAATCTACTACCCAAAGCACAGCCCACCTATTTTCATCAGTCAGATTTAAATCTTTACCTACTTTTAATCGTAGTGCACCTAATGCATCACTGACAACTTTATAACTATCTGCCCCAAATAATAAAATATCACCATCTTTGGCATTAGCACGATTCAACAGTGCTTCCATTTGCGTTTCATTAAAGAATTTAGCAACCGGACTTTGTACCCCTTCAAGACCTTTATTACGGTCGTTGACTTTAATCCATGCCATACCTTTAGCGCCATAGACCGAAATAAATTGTGTGTAATCATCTAACTGTTTACGGGTTAACTGGGCTCCGTTTGGTACGCAAAGTAATGCAACTCGACCTTTTGGATCATTTGCTGGGGTTGAGAATACGTTAAAATTGACATCTTTTACTAAATCGGCAACATCTATTATTTCTAACGGATTTCGTAAATCAGGTTTATCGCTACCATAACGGCGCATCGCTTCGGCAAAGGTCATGATAGGGAATTGACCTAAATCCACATTTTTAACATGTAACCAAAGTTCACGGATCATTTGCTCCATAACTTCACGGACTTGCTCTGCGGTCATAAACGAAGTTTCAACATCAATTTGAGTAAATTCTGGTTGGCGATCTGCACGTAAATCTTCATCACGAAAACATTTTACAATTTGATAATAGCGGTCAAAGCCAGACATCATTAATAGTTGTTTAAATAATTGCGGTGATTGTGGCAGTGCATAAAACTCACCATTGTGAATTCGACTTGGTACAAGGTAATCACGCGCACCTTCTGGCGTTGCTTTGGTTAACATAGGGGTTTCAATATCAAGAAAACCATGCTCATTCATAAAGTTACGTACAAATGCAGTAATTTGAGCACGAGTTTTGAAGATGTTTGTCATTTCAGGACGACGTAAATCAATATAGCGATATTTTAAACGCTGTTCTTCACTGTTGTTTTGGTTAAAATCAAGTGGCAGCACATCACTGCGATTGAAAATTGTTAGCTCAGTGGCTAAGATTTCAACTTCACCCGTAGCCATGTCTTTATTTGCTTGTCCTTCTGGTCTTGCTCTTACTTTTCCTTTAATTTGAATGCAAAATTCATTACGTAGTTCACTGGCAAGTTGATAAGCTTGTTGATATTCAGGATCAAAAAACACTTGTACAATCCCTTCGCGATCACGCATATCAATAAATATCATACCGCCAAAATCTCGACGCTTATTGACCCAACCGCATAATGTGATTTCTTGATTAATATGAGATGCTGTTAAATGACCACAATAAATTGAACGCATAAAATATCCTGTTTAAATACCAATCTTATAAAAAAATATGAGGTATTATAAATCAAATAGTGTCCTTATAAAGGCATTTGTTGAGATTTATTCTTTAATTATTTTTGCGTCATTGAAATATATTGTTTGGTTATGTGTATTTAATGGTAGATGCGTGTTGACGCAAGTAATCTGGGTTATGTATATTAGCTGTGCAAAATAATAATTATTATGATAATAGCTGTCATGGATAGTTTTATTGACCGGAAATTTATGTAAAGAGGCGTGAAAGGATGGAAATTTTAAAAGACTATAGAGTGCACTTGCTTGCGCTGATAGTTGTTTTAGTATGTGAGTTTGTTGGTAGGCAGTCTATCTGGATTATCATGTTGTATCCTATGCTATTTGCCATGATTATTGGTGGTCTTATCAGTCTTCCTAAATTAAAAATCTTAAAACATAAAAATATGCTTCATGCTAGTTCGGTGATGATTGTGACGTTAATGTTACTGATTGCCAAATTAGGCGTTGCGGTAGGGCCTAAAATTGATATGATTTTGCATGATGCCAAGTTGGCTTTGATTTTCCAAGAATTAGGGCATTTTGCGGGTACTATTTTACTCGGTTTACCGTTGGCAATGATGTTAGGTATGAAGCGTGAAGCGGTCGGGGCAACCTATTCTGTTGCACGTGAACCCAATATTGCCATTGTGGCAGATAAATATGGATTGGATTCGCCCGAAGGTCGTGGTGTCATGGCAATGTATGTTTGTGGTACGCTCTATGGGGCGATTTGGATGAGTATCCTTGCTAGTGTAATGGCAAAATTAGACGTTCTTCATCCTTATGCATTAGCCATGGGGGCAGGGGTTGGTAGTGGTAGTATGATGGCGGCATCACTTGCGCCGATAAGTGACCTTTATCCGAATATGGCGAGTGACATCAAAGCTTATGCAACAACGGCTAATTTAATGTCTAGTATAGTTGGTATTTATATTTATACATTATTCTCACTACCGTTTGCTTCTTTTCTCTATAATGTTTTTGCTCGTTTCCAAAGCAGTAAAAGGAGCTCACTATCATGAAGATTTTCGAAACAGTTTTTTTATTGATTTTAGTCGCAATTATCATGGCTGCTGGCAATACAGTCGGTTATCATGTTGATTTTATGCTGTCATTACAAGCTTTAGCTGTGCTTGTCGCAATATCGGTTGTTGGTTTTTTTATAAGCAAAGTGCCATTATTCAATAAACTTCCTGTTATTTTGTGGGTGTCAGTTGTGGCGGCTGTGGCTTCTTCACCGATATTTCCATTTCATGAGCAAGTTGTTGCGATAACTGAACATGTCTCTTTACTTGCTGTTTGTACACCAGTGCTTGCTTACGCTGGATTAGCCATTGGTAAAGATCTTGCTTTATTCAAAAGTATCTCTTGGCGAATTATCCCCGTTTCATTAGCGGTGTTTTCCGGTACTTTCCTTTTTGCCGCCATCATTGCCCAAATTACCTTAAAGTGGGAAGGTGTGATTTAATATTAGGTAGGATTTAATGTATGACAAAAGAAGAACTAAAACGACAAGTTTGCAGTGCCATTGCTAATCGTAAAGCAGATATAAAAGCGATTGCTGAGGCAATTTGGGCTGAACCTGAACTGGGCTATAAAGAACACAAAACCGCAAAAAAAGTTGAAGAAGCTTTTGAAAAACTTGGTGTACCCTATAAAAATAAATTGGCGTTAACAGGGGTCAAAGGGCGCTTAAAAGGTGGAAAAGGAAGCCAATGCAGTGTCGCAATTATTGGTGAGCTTGATGCCATTATCTGTGCTGACCATCCTGCAGCCGATGAAACCTCTGGCGCTGCCCATTGCTGTGGTCATAATGCTCAAATAGCGAATATGATGGCTGTCACCATGGGATTAATCGATTCTGGAGCGATGCAATTTTTAGCCGGTGATGTCGTTCCTTTTGCAGTACCGGCCGAAGAATACGTTGAAATTACTTATCGTAATCGTCTGATTGAAGAAGGTAAAATTAAGTATATTGGCGGTAAACCCGAACTTATTTCACGGGGTGAATTTGATGATGTGGATATGGCACTTCAAATTCATTTAACCAGCATACCAAACGATCGCCAAGACGGATTTATTGAGATTTCAACCACAAGTAATGGATTTATCGGTAAATTAATCAAGTATAAAGGTGAAGCTGCACATGCGGCGGCGGCTCCTCATGCTGGTGTTAATGCGTTAAATGCAGCAATGATGGGGATGATGGGCGTTCATGCTATACGTGAAACGTTTCAGGAAAAAGATTATATTCGTTTTCATCCAATCATTACCCAAGGAGGGGATTTGGTAAATGTTGTGCCAAGTGATGTCAGAATGGAAAGCTATGTTCGAGCGGGTAATGTTCCGGCAATGATTGATGCTAATGAACGAATTAATCAGGCATTAAAAGCTGGGGCAATGGCTGTAGGGGCAACTTGTGAAATTAAAGATTTACCGGGTTATCTTCCATTGCAAAATAATCCAACCTTAAATGCTTTTTTGAAGTCAAATGCTGAAGCGTTAATTGGCGAGGAAAATGTGTCGGTTGCACCGCATATGACTGGTAGCACAGATACGGGCGATTTATCGCATATCATGCCTGTTAGTCATCCGTGGATAGGATCCGTTAGAGGTGTGTTACATGGGAAAGATTATACGGTATTCGATGAAGAGATGGCTTATATTCGTCCTGCTCAAATGATGGCATGTACCATTATCGATTTGCTGTATGATGACGCAAAACCAGCTCAAACATTATTATCAAACTATAAACCACTGATGACCAAAGACGAGTATTTAAGCTTCTTAGCGAGTTTTGATAAATAATGTTTATGACTTGGCACAATGCTGTGCCAAGTTTCTGCTATAATAGATTCTTTATGATTAATCACGATGATGATTCCCTATGCTAGCACTAACCGATCAAGAATTACTTCGTTATGACAGGCAAATTTCCTTACTAGGCTTTGATATCGATAAACAGCAAATGTTAAAAAATAGTGCGGTATTGATCATCGGGCTAGGCGGTTTAGGGTGCGCAGCTTCGCTTTATTTGAGTCGTGCAGGTATAGGTAAATTGACGCTAGTTGATTTTGATACCGTATCAGAATCCAATTTAAATCGTCAAATTTTATATACTAATCAAGAGATTAACCAACTGAAAGTAGATGTGGCGAAACAAACATTAATTAAAATGAATTCTGATATTGAAATCGATACTATTAATCAGAAACTTGATGATGTTTCGTTAACTTCTCTTATAAAACAACATAGTCTTGTCATTGATTGTACCGATAATTTATCCTCCAGAGAGCAGATTAACCGCTGCTGTTTCCAAGTAAAAAAACCGTTAGTGTCTGGTGCTGCAATTCGAATGGAAGGCATATTAACGACTTTTACTTATCAAGCAAATGAGCCTTGTTATCACTGTTTAAGTCGATTGTTTGGGCAAGATCAACTGACTTGTGTTGAAGCGGGGGTAATGGCGCCTTTAGTAGGTATGTTTGGTTCCATGCAGGCATTAGAGGCAATTAAAGTTTTGACTGATTATGGTCAACCTTTGGTTGGTCGTGTACTGCTGATTGATGCAAAAAGTATGCATTTTAACCACGTATCTTTGTCGAAACAGCCAGATTGTCAGGTTTGTGGTAACAGTCATAAAATATAGGTAACACAATGAACATCGATCGTATTATTTTAGCGCCAATGGAAGGGGTACTTGATTATCATGTCCGGCAAATTTTGACTGAAATAAACGCATTGGATTACTGTGTGACCGAGTTTGTGCGCATTACTCATCATAAATTATCCAATCGAACTTTTTATCGACTTTGTCCCGAGCTGCATCATGGCGGCAATACGGCATCCGGTACTCCAGTCCGTGTGCAGATTCTTGGACAATCACCCGAATGGATGGCTGAAAATGCCGTTAAAGCAATTGAATTAGGCTCGCATGGGGTAGATATTAATTTTGGCTGTCCTGCTAAAACCGTCGTTGGTAGTCATGGTGGCGCATATCTATTGCAATATCCAGATCAAATCTTCAATATTGTTAAGCAAGTCAGACAGGCAATGGGAACATCCGAAATATTATCCGTTAAGATTCGTTTAGGTTGGGCAGATAAATCTTATTGTTATGAAATTGCTGACGCCATTGCACTTGCTGGTGCAAATGAGTTGGTTATTCATGGTCGAACAAAAGCGGATGGTTATCAAGCCGATAAAATTGATTGGCAAACAATTGGAAATATAAAGCAACGGGTCGATATTCCGATCATAGCCAATGGCGAAATTTTTTCTACACAAAATGCGCAAGATTGTGTAAGGCAAAGCCAAACAAGCGATATTATGCTAGGACGCGGAATATTAACTGTACCAAATTTAGCGAATATAATACGTTTTAATGAAGCGCCTTTAAGCTGGCAAAACGTATTAAATATATTAATGCGTTACGCAACCACAACGATAGAAGATGTAAAACCGTTATATCACTCAGCTCGCATTAAACAGTGGCTTGCTTATTTTCGGCAATACTATGCACCTGCATCAGACTTACTTAGTCAGATTAGGACACTAAAAACCCAAAAAGAGATTTCAGAACATTTAAAGCGAATCACAGATCAATCACAGCATTTTTGACGGTGAAGTTGTTCCATTGGTCATTGATATTGCTTACGATGACGTACTTGGTCATCACGTTTGTTAAAGTATAATTAGAATTAAATCAATATACTTTTTGCCTAATTGAATTCTTTATAAATATTTAATTGTTATATAAATTAGATTAACGAATTCATTTTTCATCGTTATCTTCCAGAAATTGTGTAAAAATCAAACTTAAATATTTAGTCCTGATATTATAGCTATAATAAGTGATATAACAACGATTTATCTATAATAAAAAACGGATTATCTTAATTGTGAGTATATAATTTATTATGTAATTTTGTTATAGTGTATAAGTTGTAAATTGTAAAATAGTATAGAGAGGACTGAATGATTATCGGTAAGCAACAATCGGATACAACGTTGGAATGGTTTTTGTCTCATTGCCATATTCATAAATATCCAGCTAAAAGTACCCTGATTCACCAAGGAGAAAAAGCCGAAACTCTCTATTACATCGTTAAAGGTTCTGTTGCTGTTTTAATCAAGGATGATGAAGGCAATGAAATGATTTTGTCTTACTTAAATCAAGGTCAGTTTTTGGGCGAATTAGGACTTTTTGAAGAAGGCACAGAACGAAGTGCTTGGGTTAAAGCGAAAACAAGTTGCGAAGTGGCTGAAATATCGTACAAAAAATTTAAACAACTTGTACAAGTTAATCCTGATATTTTGATGCGATTGGCAAGCCAAATGGCAAGTCGTTTACAAGTGACTTCAGAAAAAGTCAGTAATTTAGCTTTTCTTGATGTTGCCGGTCGTATTGCACAAACTTTGTTAAATTTAGCAAAACAGCCCGATGCGATGACGCATCCGGATGGCATGCAAATCAAAATTACTCGTCAAGAAATAGGTCAGATAGTTGGTTGTTCACGAGAAACAGTAGGGCGAATTTTAAAAATGCTTGAAGATCAGCATCTCATCTCTGCACACGGTAAAACGATTGTCGTTTATGGTACACGATAATTGAAAAATATTACGAAATTTAGTCATAACATGATTGATATAACGCGAGATATTACATGACACAAGAAAGATGTATTCCAAGTCATGTGGCTATAATTATGGATGGAAATGGTCGCTGGGCAAAAAAACAAAATCAATTACGAGCATTTGGTCATCGTGCCGGTTTGAAAGCTGTGCGTAAAATTGTGAGTTATGCTGCAACCATTGGTATCAAAGTACTAACTTTATATGCGTTTAGTAGTGAAAATTGGAAACGCTCATCCAATGAAGTGTCATCTTTACTTTCGCTATTTATTTATGCATTAAACCGAGAAACAAAAAGTTTACATAAAAATAATATTCGTTTGAATATCATTGGGGATATTTCGCGTTTTAATGAGCAACTTCAAACTATGATAGTTAATGCAGAGGCATTAACTAAAAATAATTCGGGACTGGTGTTAAATATTGCCGCTAACTATGGCGGACGCTGGGATATATTACAATCAGCCCGCAATATAGCAATACAAGTAAAACATGGTGAGTTGATGATAGATGATATTACTGAGGAACGTTTAGGGTTAGAAATGTCAATGGGTGATTTTCCAGATGTTGATTTAGTTATTCGTACTGGTGGTGAATACAGAATAAGTAATTTTTTATTATGGCAAATTGCTTATGCTGAACTTTATTTTACTGATACCTTATGGCCAGATTTCGATCAGGCGTTATTTGATCAAGCAATCAGTGATTTTAATACCCGGGATCGTCGTTTTGGCGGTATTCTAGTGGAGGAGCAATCATGTTAATTCACCGTATTTTAGCTGCTATTATTCTAATACCTGTTGTTATACTAACGCTTTTTTTCGCGCCATTATCACTCTTCACCTGTATTATGATTTTTATTTGTGGTCTTGCAGCGTTTGAGTGGTCGCAGTTTTTAGCAATAACCCAAAAACCGCAAAGAGTTATATTTGCTTTAGTCGTTATTATTTTATTAAGTTTACTCTGTCTATTACCCATTCCGGTTGTGGTAAAATTGAAGCTATATTCAGGGTTATTGTTACTTTCGTTATGTTGGTGGTTGGTTGCACTATTTTTAGTTCTTACCTATCCAAATACGGCTAAATATTGGCGTGGTTCTATCACTGCTAAATTAATATTTGCTTTTTTTACTCTCGTTCCTTTTTTTATCGGGATGATCGAACTTAGAATGATTAATTATAGTGCGAATACTTATACCGGCGCTTATTGTCTGTTATATGTCTTTATTTTAGTCTGGGCAACAGATACTGGCGCTTATTTTGTTGGGCGCAGTATGGGGAAACGTAAATTAGCACCAAAAGTTTCACCCGGTAAAACTTTAGAGGGCTTTATTGGCGGTGTGATTGTTGCCGTTGTTATTAGTTTTATTGCCTACTTTACCGGATTTATTTCAATTAATTTGACTAGTTATATTATGAGTTCTTTATTCGCTATTTTTGCATCAGCATTAGGTGATTTAACTGAAAGCATGTTCAAACGTGAAGCAGGCATCAAAGATAGTGGAAATTTAATCCCTGGACATGGCGGTATTTTAGATCGTATTGATAGTTTGACTGCTGCAGTGCCGATTTTTGCAGCATTATCTTTCAATTTATTTTAAATAAGGTAATTAACTTTGCTTTGGTCTCTGTTGTTATTTATTATTACCATTAGTATATTAGTTACAGTACACGAATTTGGGCATTTTTTCGTGGCAAGGCTATGTGGCGTTCGGGTTGAGTGTTTTTCCATAGGATTTGGGAAAAAAATATGGTCACATAAGTTTTCAGGTGGAACAGAATTTGTCATTGCTATGATTCCACTAGGTGGTTATGTTAGAATGCTGGACGGAAATGCGAAAAACTTATCAACCGACGAAGAAAAACTGGTTTTTGATAAAAAAAAGATATGGCAACGAGCAGCAATTATATTTGCAGGTCCATTTGCTAACTTTATTTTAGCTTTCATTCTTTATTGGATAATTTTTATGCTTGGTGTTGTTACCTATCCGGTTAAAATAGGCAGTACAATACCCGATACACCTGTTGCTACTGTGAATATCCCTTCAGGGGCAGAGTTAAAAAAGATTAATAATATACAGATTGAAAGTTGGAATGATGTAAATTTTGCATTAATGTCTATTTTAGGACAAGATGATGTGACGATTACCTATTTGATTAATGCTGGTAATAATCATCAAAAAGAAGTTAGTCAACGTGTTGATATTCGTCATTGGCATTTTGATATTGAAAAAGAATCAGCAATAAAGACCTTTGGGTTGGTACCTAAAACATTGGAAATTTATCCAATTGTGAGTAAAATTATACCAAATTCAGCTGCCGAAAAAGCGGGTTTACAAATTGGTGATAAGATTCTAAGTTATGATGAACACCCTTATGTAGATTGGAATGATTTTTCAGCTATAATAAAGAAAGGCAATCAAATAAGATTAAAAATTGAGCGTGAAAATAAAAATCTTTACCTTGATTTAACGCCGTCAATACAGGCAAATGGTGAAGGTATTGCGGGGCTATATCCTACCTCGGAAGCAGTCATTAAGCAGTATGGATGTTTAGAAGGGTTTGGCAAAGGATTAGAACAAACAGTGTTAACTACTCAGTTAACAATTCGTTCTTTTTATCAGTTAGTAACAGGTGTTATTGGACTTAATCATTTATCAGGACCAATAACAATAGCAAAAAGCGCAGGGCAAACAGCAAGTTATGGTTTCACACCTTACTTATATTTTCTGGCATTTATTAGTATAAGTTTGGGGGTAATCAATCTTGTTCCATTACCAATGCTAGATGGTGGGCACCTAATTTTTTTATTATTTGAAAAAATAAAAGGTAAAAGCTTATCAATTAAAGCAAAAGAACGTTTTTATCGTTTCGGATTTGCTTTTTTACTGGTAATAATGGGGATTGCACTATTTAATGATGTTTTACGATTGTGATGGAATGAGGTTATAAACATTTACAATGAAAAAAATAAATAAATTACTTATAGCATCTTTGCTGTTTAGCACAACAGCAGTATATAGTTCCAATGCATTTTGTGTTGATGATTTTGTAGTAAAAGAAATCAAATTTGAAGGATTACAACGGGTAACTCAAGGGGCAGCATTGCTTGATATGCCAATCCAAGTTGGTGATTATGTTAGTGAGTCTGATTTGGGGCATATTGTTAAATCACTTTACTCGAGTGGAAACTTCGATAATATTACTATTTCTAGAGATGGTAATAGCTTAATCATTCATGTTGAAGAGCGTCCAACCATTGCGAGTATTACTTTTTCAGGTAATAAATCAATTAAAGATGATATGCTGAAAAAGAATTTAGATAGCTCAGGTATTCGGGAAGGCGACGCACTTGATAGAACCATGCTTTCTGCCATGGAAAAAGGGCTAGAAGATTTTTATTATAGCGTCGGTAAATATAATGCTCGAATTAAAGCTGTTGTCACACCATTATCTCGTAACCGCGTTGATTTAAAGCTAGTTGTAGCGGAAGGTAAATCAGCGTTAATCGATCAAATCAACATTGTTGGGGCTAAGGCATTTTCGTCCGAAGAGCTAATTTCACGCTTTTCACTGCGTGATGAAGTGCCGTGGTGGAACATGCTTGGCGATCGCAAATATCAAAAACAAAAATTAGCTTCTGATTTAGATGAATTACAAAGCTTCTACTTAAATCGAGGTTATGCACGTTTTAATATTGAATCCACGCAAGTCAGTTTAACGCCAGATAAGAAAGGTATTTATGTCACTATCAATATTCATGAAGGTGAACAATATAAATTATCTGATTTTGACTTCAAAGGGGATTTTGCCGGACATAAGGATGCGATTACTAAAATAGCAAAAGAGCGTGTTTCAACGGGTGATCTGTATAATGGTAAAAAAATTACTGATATTGAAGATAATGTAAAACAGCTACTTGCAAATTTTGGTTATGCTTATCCAAAAGTCAGTATTCAACCTGAAATGGATGATTCAACGCATACCGTAAAATTAATTATGTTTGTTGATGTAGGGCCGCGTTATTATGTTCGTAATATCAACATTGAAGGTAATACCATAACAAGTGAAGGTGTTATCCGTCGTGAACTTCGTCAAATGGAAGGTTCTTGGCTGAGTAATGGACTTGTAGAATTAGGTAAAGATCGCTTAAGTCGACTAGGATTTTTTGAATCAGTAGATGTTGAAACTGAGCGTGTTCCGGGGGCCGAAGATCAAGTTGATATTACTTACAAAGTCGCGGAGCGTAACACAGGTAGCATCAAACTTGGTGTCGGTATTGGTTCTGATAGTGGTATTAGTTTTAATGCTGGTATTTCGCAAGATAACTGGTTAGGTACGGGTAATAGTGTTTCATTCGATGTAAATACGACAAATACCGATAAAACTGCATCGATATCAGTTGTAAACCCTTACTTTACTATTGATGGGGTGAGCTTAGGCGGAAGCATTTATTACAATACTTATAAAGCAGATGATGATGATGATGAATCTGTTTATTCAAGTAAGTTATGGGGTGCATCAGCTAATTTAGGTTTCCCAATTAGTGAAAATAATTTTATCCGTTTTGGTAGCGAGTATGCTAATCGGAAATTATCCGATATGAAACCACAATATGGTATGTGGCGTTACTTCCATTCAATGGGTGAAAACACTAAAAATAAACACTCCATGACCTATGATACTAATGATTTATTATTAAATGCGAATTGGACATATAATTCATTAAATCGTGGTTATTTCCCGACAGAAGGTTTAAAAGTATCGGCTAACGCAAAAATTACGGCTCCAATATTTGATAACCGCTTCTATAAAGTGGTTGCAGATGCATCTTATTATTATCCTCTTGATAACGATCATAATTGGGTATTCTTAACGCGTGGTCGATTAGGTTATGGAAATGGTTTTGGTGGAAAACAGCTACCATTTTATGAAAACTTTTATGCAGGTGGTTCGACCGTGCTTCGAGGATTTAAATCCAATACTGTTGGGCCTAAAGCAGTCTATTTTAATAGAGCAAACTGTAGTAATTTAAATAATACTTCAGGATGTGTAGAGTCTAAAGATGCGGTAGGTGGTAATGCATTAGCGTTTGCAAGTGCTGAATTAATTGTTCCAACGCCTTTTATTAGTGAAAAGTATTCCGATAGTATTCGAACATCATTCTTTGTTGATGCAGGTACGGTTTGGGATACCGAATGGAACTTAAAAGGTAATCATTTGCATGATTACAGTTCTCCTTCAAATATACGAGTTTCGCTAGGTGTTGCAGTACAGTGGATGTCACCACTTGGACCATTAGTATTTTCTTACGCAATACCGCTTAAGAAATATGACGGCGATTCGTCTCAACAATTCCAGTTTAACATAGGTTCAACATGGTAAAACCATGTTGTAATTAAATGAAATACACATAGGTGAAAAAAGTGAAAAAAATTATATCTATTATTAGTCTTAGTGCAGCGCTTCTTTATACAGGTATAGCTAATGCAGAAATAAAAATTGGTGTTATAGATGTGATGTCTGTATTACAACAAATGCCTCAACGGGAAGCCGTTGGTAAAGCATTAGATAAGGAATTTGAATCACAAATCAAATCGTTACAAGATCAAGAAGAAAAAGCGAAGAATGCAAGTGCTCGTTTGAAAAAAGATGGTCCAACACTATCTGCATCGGAAAAAAGCAAATTAAATAAAACAATTGCTGATTTTGAAAGTAAAGCAAAAGATTTTTCAATAAAATATCGTAAACGTGAAAATGAAGAAGCAGAAAAATTATTGAAACAAATTCAAAGTGCAGTTAAAGAGATTGTTGCTACTGAAAAATATGATCTTATTTTGAAAGCCGAAGCAGCACTTTCTGCCTCTGATGCCGTTGATATCACTGAAAAAGTATTGGAAAAGGTCAAAAAATAATGTTGGCTTGTCGTTTAGAGCAACTAGCAAACTATCTTGACGCACAATTACACGGTAATGCAGATATACTCATTACCGGTATAGCTTCAATGAAAAGCGCTGTATCTGGGCAAATCACTTTTTTGGCGGATCAAAAATTGCAAAGCAAATTAGCAGAATGTAAAGCTTCTGCTATTGTGATGACTGAAGATAGCCTTAAGTATTGGCACGGTGCTGCATTGATTGTTAAAAATCCTTATCTTGCCTATGCAAAATTAGCACAATATCTTGATACAACCCCCGATCCTGCCAAAGATATCGCGCCTTCTGCTGTGATCGACCCTACCGCTCAATTAGGCGCTAATGTTTCGGTCGGTGCTAATGCCGTTATCGAAAGCGGTGTACATTTAGGGGATGGCTGTATTATCGGAGTGGGTTGTTTTGTAGGAAAAAATACGACTATTGGTGCCGACACTAAATTGTGGGCTAATGTAACTGTTTATCATAATTGTGTTATTGGTAAAAACTGCCTGATTCAATCTGGAACCGTTATTGGCTCTGATGGATTTGGTTATGCGAACGACAAAGGTAAATGGATTAAAATCCCTCAACTTGGACGTGTTATTATCGGTGATAATGTCGAAATTGGGGCATCAACTACGATAGATCGTGGTGCACTTGATGATACCGTGATTGGTAATGGGGTGATTATTGATAATCAATGCCAAATTGCCCATAATGATATTATAGGTGACCATACTGCCGTTGCTGGTGGTGTAATAATGGCAGGAAGTCTGACTATAGGACGTCATTGTTTAATTGGTGGCGCAAGTGTAATCAATGGACATATGGAAATTTGTGATCAAGTCACAGTGACTGGAATGGGCATGGTTATGCGCCCGATCACTAAGCCAGGCGTTTATTCATCAGGTATTCCATTGCAAGAGAATAAAATATGGCGAAAAACCGCTTCATTAGTTTTACATATTGATGAAATGAATAAACGCTTGAAATCACTTGAGAAGAAACTATTAAATAGCTCGACGTAGCCAGTTTCGGTCGGTATAATGCCAACCTATTTTATAATTTTTTTAAGCCCAAATATCATTGATGATTTATTTATGGGCTGAATATATTCAATAATTCCGAGGTATAAAGATGCAAGTTTCGGTAGAAACAACACAAGGTTTAGGTCGACGTTTGTCAATTACTATTAAAGCTGAAAATATTAAAAAAGCTATTGATAAAGAATTAGTTAATACGGCTAAAAAAGTTCGTATTGATGGTTTCCGTAAAGGAAAAGTGCCTTTAAAACTTGTTGAACAGCGTTACGGTGCTTCAATTTTACAAGAAGCATTAAGTGATTTAATGCAAAAAAGTTTTATTGATGCGATTATTCAAGAAAAATTAAATCCAGCTGGTGCTCCAACTTATACTCCTAAAGAATATAAAAATGGAGAAGATTACACATTTAACGTTGAATTCGAAGTTTATCCTGACGTTAAAGTTAAAGATTTAGATAAAATTGAAGTTGAAAAACCTGTTGCAGAAGTTGTCGATGCAGATGTTGAAACTATGATTGAAACACTACGTAAACAACAAGGTACTTGGAAAGTAACAGAACAAGCTGCAGGCGAACAAAATCGAGTGACTTTAGATTTTGTGGGTAAAGTAGATGGAGAAGAGTTTGAAGGTGGAAAAGCTAATGATTTTGCATTAGTTTTAGGACAAGGTCGAATGATCCCAGGTTTTGAAGATGCGATTATTGGGCATAAAGCAGGTGATTCGTTTGATATTAATGTAACCTTCCCGGAAGATTATCACGCTGAAAACTTGAAAGGTAAACCAGCTGTATTTGCTGCAACATTGACAAAAGTTGAAGAGCTTGAACTTCCTGAGCTGACTGAAGATGTTATTAAACGTTTTGGTATTGCTGATGGAACAATCGAAAGTTTACGCGCTGAAGTTCGTAAAAATATGACACGTGAACTTAATGCGACAATTCGTAACAAAATCAAATCACAAGTTATCGATGGATTGGTTAAAAATAATGAAATTGACGTTCCAACTGCGTTAATCGATCGTGAAGTTGATGTATTACGCCAACAGGCTTTATCACGTTTTGGTGGCAACATGAAACAACCAATGGAACTACCAAAAGAGTTATTTGAAGCTGAAGCAAAACGACGTGTCAGTATTGGATTATTATTCAGTGAAATTATTGAAAGTAATAAACTCAAAGCTGATGAGGCTCGTGTGCAAACATTGATTGATGAAATAGCAACGGCTTATGAAGATCCTAAAGAAGTGATAGAATATTACCGCAAAGATAAAAAAGCGATGGACAATATCCGTTCTGTAGCGCTAGAAGATCAAGTTGTTGATCTGTTATTAGCTAGTGCAAAAGTAACTGATAAAAATTCTTCATTTTCTGAATTAATGAATCAGCAAATGGCTTAATTAGCAGTTTTATTCAGTTTAAAAAAATTACTTTAAAGCCCAAATAAGGATTATCTGTTTGGGCTATTTTGTTTAATTAGGAGATAAAAATGCCGTTAGAACCATTTATGAGTGTTATACCAATGGTGGTTGAGCAAAGTTCTCGTGGAGAGAGGGCTTATGATATATATTCACGTTTATTGAAAGAGCGGATTATATTTTTAACAGGTCAAGTTGAAGATAACATGGCTAATTTAATTATTGCTCAAATGCTATTTTTAGAAGCCGAAAATCCTGAAAAAGATATTCATCTCTATATCAATTCACCTGGTGGTGTAGTAACAGCAGGAATGGCAATCTATGATACGATGCAATTTATCAAACCTGATGTTAGCACTATTTGTTTAGGCCAAGCTTGTTCAATGGGGTCTTTACTTCTAACTGCCGGTACAAAAGGAAAACGTTACTGCTTGCCTAATGCTCGAGTGATGATCCATCAACCATTAGGTGGTTTTCAAGGTCAAGCTTCTGATATACAAATTCATGCTCAAGAAATTTTACAGGTTAAAAGTCGATTAAATAAAATTATGGCGATGCATACAGGTCAAGATATTAGCGTGATTGAAAGAGATACAGATCGTGATAACTTTATGTCTGCTGAAAAAGCGGTTGAATATGGTTTAGTGGATGCCATATACAGTAAACGATCTTAATAACAGACTAGGTAGGTGGTTAAAGTGAATAAAACAAATTCCGAAAAATTACTTTATTGTACTTTTTGTGGTAAGAGTCAGCATGAAGTTCGTAAACTCATTGCAGGGCCATCATCTATTTATATTTGCAACGAATGTATTGGTTTGTGTAATGATATCTTGAAAGAGGAAACTAAAAACTTTCTTTCCCATGAAGAGTTTATCAGTAAACCTTTACCAACTCCTCATGAAATTCGTGCACATCTTGATGAGTACGTTATTGGTCAAGATCGCGCCAAAAAAGTATTATCTGTAGCGGTTTACAATCATTATAAAAGGTTACGCAACTATTCTAATCCGAGAGATGTTGAATTAGGTAAAAGTAATATTTTATTAATTGGACCAACAGGTAGTGGAAAGACATTATTAGCTGAAACATTGGCTCGATATCTGGATGTTCCTTTTGCAATGACCGATGCCACAACGCTAACGGAAGCGGGTTATGTGGGCGAAGATGTTGAGAATATTATTCAAAAATTACTACAAAATTGCGATTACGACGTTGAAAAAGCGCAACGTGGTATTATTTATGTAGATGAAATTGATAAAATTTCACGAAAATCAGATAATCCATCAATCACACGGGATGTGTCGGGCGAAGGTGTTCAACAAGCATTGTTAAAAATTATTGAAGGTACGGTTGCATCCGTTCCACCTAAAGGGGGACGTAAACATCCTCAACAAGAATTTTTACAAGTTGATACATCAAAAATCCTATTTATTTGTGGTGGCGCATTTAGTGGCTTGGATAAAGTCATTGAAAATCGTGTTTCAACTAATACAGGAATCGGTTTTGGCGCTGATGTTAAAAGTACCAAGCAAAAAGCTTCTGAATCTGAACTGTTAGCCCAAATCGAAGCTGAAGATTTAGTGAAATTTGGCTTAATTCCAGAATTTATTGGACGGT
Source organism: Gilliamella sp. B2717 (assembly GCF_026536675.1). Classification (NCBI taxonomy): domain Bacteria; kingdom Pseudomonadati; phylum Pseudomonadota; class Gammaproteobacteria; order Orbales; family Orbaceae; genus Gilliamella; species Gilliamella sp. B2717. Next base: position 28,957 of record NZ_JAFNNQ010000096.1, read on the forward strand.
TACCTGTGATTGGTACACTATCTGAACTGGATAAAGATGCGCTAATCAGTATATTGACTGAACCTAAAAATGCATTAACTAAACAATATCAAGCATTGTTTGATTTAGATGGTGTAGATCTTGAGTTTTCTAAAGAAGCTTTAGACGCCATAGCCGTCAAAGCGATGCAACGTAAAACAGGGGCGCGTGGTTTACGCTCGATTGTTGAAAATATTTTATTAGATACGATGTATGATTTACCATCAGAAAAAAATATTAAACAAGTGATTGTTGAACAAGACACGGTTGAAAAATCTCAACCACCTAAGCTAGTGTATCGAGATAACACGAAACTTTTAGCTTAATGATAGAAATAAACTGCCATGAAAGTGGCAGTATACTGATGAAAAAATTGTATAAGTAAAACTAAACATTATGAGTGATTGAATTCGTCAAGGCTTTTAAGGAATAATATGTTTTAAACAATAATAAAATAGGCTTGAATATCTCAAAACAATCCCAATATCTACCTAATAAGTTTGTATTACCAGAGAGAACAATATGAAAACAAAACAAACTAAATCAATGATTATGCCTATTTTACCATTACGTGATGTTGTTGTGTTCCCACACATGGTGATCCCTCTCTTTGTAGGACGAAATAAATCTATACGTTGCCTTGAAAGTGCAATGGAAATGGATAAGCAAGTTTTTCTTGTTACCCAAAAAAATCCATCGCAAGATGATCCAGATATTGAAGATTTATATGAAATTGGCACGATAGCAAATATTCTACAATTACTCCAATTGCCAGATGGCACAGTGAAAGTTTTAGTCGAAGGCGTAGAGCGAGCTAAAATAGTTGATATTGTTGATCAAAATGATGATGACTTTTTAATTGCTAATATTAAACCACTTAGTGAGAAAAAACGCGCTCAAGATCTCAATGAAGCGCTTGTCCGCGTTGTATTATCTAATTTTGAAGAATATTCAAAACTCAACAAAAAAATCACACAAGAAGTGGTTGATTCAATTCGTTTAATAAAAGAACCTTCACAATTATCAGATTCTATTGCGGCAACGCTATTTTTGAAAGTGGATCAGAAACAACAAATTCTAGTCACAGCTGATTTAGAAAAACGTTTCGAATTGCTTATTGCAATGATGGAAGCTGAAATCGATTTGTTGCAAGTTGAAAAAAATATTCGTCAGCGTGTTAAACAACAAATGGAAAAAGCGCAGAAAGAATATTACTTAAATGAACAAATCAAAGCTATTCATAAAGAATTAGGTGATATTGATAATAAACCTGATGAGTTTGAAGAGTTAAAAACCAAAATCACTAAAGCAAAAATGCCAAAAGAAGCCACAGAAAAAGCTATTGCTGAACTTAATAAACTTAAGATGATGCCAGCAATGTCAGCGGAGGCGACCGTGGTACGTGGTTATATTGATTGGATGTTACAAGTTCCTTGGCATAAACGAAGTAAAGTGAAAAAAGATATTGAAGCCGCTCAAAAGATTCTAGATAAGGATCATTATGGACTTGAGAGAGTCAAAGACCGAATTTTAGAGTATTTAGCTGTGCAAGGACGAGTCAATAAAGTAAAAGGTCCTATTTTATGTTTAGTTGGACCACCAGGTGTTGGTAAAACTTCGCTTGGTCAGTCAATAGCTAAAGCAACAGGGCGAGAGTATGTCCGAATGGCTTTAGGTGGTGTACGTGATGAAGCAGAAATACGTGGACATCGACGTACTTATATCGGTTCTATGCCGGGTAAATTAATTCAACGTATGGTTAAAGTTGGGGTGAAAAATCCATTATTCTTATTAGATGAGATTGATAAAATGGCATCTGATATGCGTGGAGATCCTGCTTCTGCCTTATTAGAAGTTCTTGACCCAGAGCAAAATAATGCATTTAGTGATCACTATTTGGAAGTTGACTATGATTTATCCGATGTGATGTTTGTTGCAACGGCAAATTCAATGAATATTCCTGCTCCATTACTTGATAGAATGGAAGTGATTCGACTTTCTGGTTACACAGAAGACGAAAAATTGAATATTGCTAAACAACATCTAATTGCTAAACAGATTGAAAATAATGGCTTAAAATCAAAAGAAATTGACATTGAAGATTCTGCCATTATCGGTATTATTCGTTATTATACTCGTGAAGCAGGTGTGCGAAGTTTAGAGCGTGAAATAGCCAAAATTTGTCGCAAAGTTGTTAAACAATTAGCGCTAGATAGTAAATTGAAAAAAGTGAAAGTCACGCAAGCTAATTTAGCAGAGTTCTTAGGCGTGCAACGTTTCGATTATGGAAAAACGGATAATGAAAACCGAATAGGACAAGTTATTGGACTTGCCTGGACAGAGGTCGGTGGTGATTTGTTAACTATTGAATCTGTCAGTGTTCCAGGTAAAGGAAAACTTACCTATACTGGATCATTAGGTGATGTTATGCAAGAGTCCATTCAAACTGCATTAACAGTTGTTCGTTCTCGAGCGGAGAAATTGGGTATCAATAGTGATTTTTATGAAAAACGTGATATTCATGTGCACGTGCCAGATGGTGCGACACCAAAAGATGGTCCAAGTGCAGGCATTGCTATGTGTACTTCATTAATATCAACATTAACGGGTAATCCTGTTCGTTCTGATGTTGCAATGACAGGCGAGATCACATTGCGTGGAGAAGTGTTACCAATTGGTGGTTTGAAAGAAAAGCTTCTTGCAGCACATCGTGGTGGCATTAAAACTGTGTTAATTCCAATGGATAATGTCAAAGATCTGGAAGACATCCCAGACAATGTTAAATCTGAAGTTGAAATTATACCTGTAAAATGGATTGATGATGTTATAACCGTTGCACTTCAAAATAACCCATTTGGAATGGAACCTGTTACCAATAAAGTTACTTTAAAACAACCGACTAAAAAGGCCATTAAAAAAGTAAAAGGGAATGTTGAAGTGCCAGCTCGATTAAATTAATTATCTAAATTTTAAAAAGATCAACGCATGTTGATCTTTTTTTTGCTTAACATTCTGACAATAGCCTATTTTAGTAAATATGCTATACTTGCCAAATTAATTATTGGTTTTATGGAGAATCTTTAGAAATGATGGAAACAATCCGAGCAGCTGCAAACCATGTAGCTGTTAAAATTATATTCGCTATAATTATTATAAGTTTTATTTTTACCGGCGTGTTCAGTGGCGGTAATAGTGCACGTGATGAACAAATATATATAGCGAAAGTGGATGGTGAAGGGATTAGTCGAGCGCAATTTGAGGCTCAGGCTAGTGCAGAATCATCAAGAGCGATGGGTGATAGCACTTTTATTAAACAAATTCGTCGAGATGTTCTTGCTGATCAAATTAATAACTATCTCGCTTACCAATTATCTAAAGAGCTCAACCTTAATATTAGTGACGATCGTTTAAAAGAAATGATTAGCAAGCAAAAGGAATTTTTTGAAAACGGAAAGTTTAGTAATCAAAAATATTTAAATCTTCTTGCGGCAAATAACTTTACACCAGAGGCTTATGCGGAGTCTATTAGAGCAGCTGCACAGCGACAACAGCTTATCAGTTCATTAATCTATAGTGATTTTGTTGTACCAAATGATTCTGATTTTTCACAATTACTTGATCAAACAAGAACTATTTATGCCGCGCCAATCAGTTCTTCTATTGTCAAAATGGATGATGTCAATATTACGACTGAAGATGAGCAAAAATACTATGATGAGCATAAAAATTCTTTTTTTAGAAAGGAAAGAGTTAAATTTAAATACATAGCAAATTCTAAGCAAGATTATCTAAACACTATCAGTATTGATGATAAAGACATTAAAAAAGAATTTAATGATAACCTAAAGGAATATACCTATCCTGCCAAAAAATCGTTTAGTGTGATTTTTGTAAAAGACTATAATCAAGCTGAAGATATCGTCAAAGACCTATCATCGGGAACCGAATTTTCAACAGTATTGAAGAATATTAATCAGAATGAAGATGTTTCTCCTTATGGCAAAAATGGTTCACTAGGTTGGTTTGCTGATAATGATGACTTACCACAACCTTTTAAAGAGGCAAATTTACATAATATTGGTGAAGTTTCTAAACCAATACAAGTCGAAGGTGGTTATGTCATTGTCAAACTAGATGATTTACAAAAAGCTAAATCTATGGATTATGATTATGCAAAATACCAAATTAAGACCAAGCTTCAAGAAAATAAAATTCAACAACATTTTGAAAATGCTGAAGATAAAATGAAGTCAGCGCTAGTTAACCATTCTAACGATTTCGATGCGATAGCTAAAGAGGCTGGTTTAGACGTTAAAGAAACAGATTGGACTTATTATAATGATGCAAGTTCAATTGCTCGTTATCCAGAAGTACGAGATGTCATATTTAGTAGCGACATGATTGCTGATGATAAAGTGACGGGTAAAATTTCAGAAATAATACCTGTAGGACGAGATTTAGACATGTCAGATTTTATCATTCAAGTTGTCGATTATAAACCTGAAGGAATTGCTTCATTTGAAGAGGTAAAAAACGAAATACATCAAAAACTTTATGATGATATTGTTGATAGTCGTTTTAAATCAACAGTGGATGATATTGTGAAAGAGTTAAATGTAAAAGGCACATCAAAACAAGTACAATTTTCTACCAATTATACCTTGAAAAGAGATTCTAATGAACCTGATAGGAAAGTGGTTGATATGGTGTTTAATTTAGTTCCTTCTGCAACCGATAAACGTGTCTATGGGGTTGAACACATCAATAAACATGATGCTTATATCACGGTATTAACACAAGTTAAAGATGGTGAGTGGCAAGATGTTTCATCTTATTTACTGCGTTATTATTTGCAAAATACCTATAATTCTTTAGCTACGGATATGCGTTCTAAAGCAAAAATTGAAATTATGCCAAACTCAAATTTGTGATATACATCGAAAATTTGATATAGACACTGTTAAAACTAAAAGCCACTTGTGTGGCTTTTCTCATTTTTATAACAAGTTAAATCGTTTCATTAAATTAAATGAGATAGTGCTAACGCAAATTTAATTGCGTAACTATTTTAGAGGTTAATTATATGAAACGAATTTCATTATTTGGTATTTTACTATCGTCTTTTATCTTTTCATCAATCAGTTTAGCGGAACCAACGCCAATATCACCCGTTAAGCAAGAACAAAAGCAGACCATTCAAGTTAATATTAATACTGCGTCAGCGCAAGAACTGACAAAAATATTAACAGGAATTGGATTAAGTAAAGCTCAAAAAATTATTGAATATCGTGAAAAATTTGGACCATTTGTATCGGTTGAACAACTTAAAGAAGTCTCTGGTATCGGGCAAGCCACTCTTGATAAAAACATCGGGAAAATAGCATTGTGATATTATTTTCCACCAATTCATATTGGTGGAAAATGCCTAACCCTAATAATCTACCGGATCGACATCTATATTCCAACGTACTCGTGAACTTTCTCCCCACTTTTCAATGTTAAGGATAAGTTTATCCAATATTTCTTGTAACAATTTGCGATTAGTATGTTGTAAAAGTAATTGCCACCGATGGTAGTCCGCTTTTTTGGCTTGATTTGCTGGCATCGGGCCAAGTTGCCATAAACCTAAATCACAGTTTGCTCTTAACCAGTCATGAATTTTTTGTAAAAAAATGGGAGCATAATGATTATTACGATCTGCTGCACGGATCAATACTTGATAGCTAAAAGGGGGTAACTGTGTTAATTGACGTTCGTGTAGTGTTACGCTTGCAAATTTTTGATATCCCTCATTTAATAAAATATTAAGAAGTGGGTGATCTGGATGATAGGTTTGCAAAATAACTTCGCCAGCTTTAGTTGCCCGACCTGCCCGACCAGAAACTTGAGTATAAATTTGTGCAAATCGTTCTGTTGCTCTAAAATCACTTGAAAATAGCGCTCCGTCTACATCGATAATTCCAACTAAAGTAACATCTGGAAAATGATGGCCTTTCGCTAAAATTTGAGTGCCAACTAAGATATGAGCTCCGCCTTGTTGAATATCATGTAAATAATTATTCAATGCGCCTTTTTTACTGACTGTATCGCGATCAATGCGACTAATTTTAATATCGGGGAATAAAACTTCGAGTCTTTTTTCAAGCTGTTCAGTTCCAAATCCAATTGGCACGAGGTGAGTCGATCCACATTTAGGGCATTGTTGAGGAACAGCTCGTGGTGTATCACAATGGTGACAACTCAATTTGTGCTGTTTGTGATGATAAGTATAGGGTCTGTCACAACGAGGACATTCTGCAATCCAACCACAGTCATGGCAGATCAGTAATGGTGAAAAACCCCGTCGGTTTAAAAAGAGCATGACTTGATTATTATCAGATAAGTGTTTCTGGATTTGCTCAATTAATGGCTGTGATAATCCTGCATCGAGGGTTAAACCTCGAATATCTAAAATAGACTGTTTAGCCAGCGTTGCATTACCCGCTCTTTCAGTAAGCTGGAGCAACTGATATTTATGATAGATAGCATTTTTGAGTGTTTCAAGTGAAGGCGTTGCAGAACCCAACAAAATCGGAACATTTTCAATTTTGGCTCGGATTATTGCTAAATCTCGAGCATGATAGCGCCAACCTTCTTGTTGTTTATAAGAGCTATCATGTTCTTCATCGATAATAATGATACCTAACTCTTTAAATGGTGTAAAAAGTGAAGAGCGTGTTCCAACGACAATAGCTGTTTCGCCATTACGACTTCTTAACCATACCCCCAGTCTTTCTTTGACCGTTAATCCTGAGTGTAAAATGTCAATCGGTGCATTAAAACGTTGTCTAAATCGGGTAATGGTTTGTGGTGTAAGACTGATTTCAGGTACTAATACCAATGCTTGTTTTCCCATTGATAACACGTGAGATAAAATATTTAAATAGACTTCAGTTTTGCCTGAACCGGTCACTCCCTCTAAAAGAAACACATTAAAATTATCAATCTGTTTATTGACGCTTTGAATGGCATTTGATTGTTGTGCATTGAGTTCAATTGCAGTTGTATTTGTTGAATAGCAAGTTTGCCATTCAGTACTGTCTGGTAAACAACGGACTTGTTCTATTAACTGTTTTTTCTGTAATGCAAGATAGACAGCTGAATTAAAGTCGGTTTCTTGTAGCGTATCATTTTTTAATGCTAATAATAGTTGTTTTTGTTTGGTCGCACGAGGCATTGAGTCTATATTGAACTGCTTACCAAGCTCAGTTAATTGCCATTTTTTAATTTCATCCTTACTTGCTGCTCGTCCTTGTCTTAATAAAATGGGTAAAGCATGAAATAACACCTCACCTATTGGATAATGATAATAACTTGCTGCCCAATTTAATAATTGCCATATTGAATCATTAAATATGGGTGATTCATCAACAATTGATTTTATGGATTTCAAATGACTAATATCAACATCGGTATGTTTATCGATATTAACAATTATGCCTATTGCATCACGATGACCAAAAGGAACCTTCACCCGCATACCAATTTGAGCAGGCATAGTTAATTGATAATCATAAAGTTGGTGTAATGGTACAGGTAAAGCTACATGAGCGATAAGCATGAAAAATCACATCAATGGTTAAATTAAACTCGTATTGTACGTAAAATTAAATGAACTCGCAAAAGCTACACCATGAAATCTAATTTTAAGATGTGAAAAGTGGTTTCAAGTTGTAAAATTTGCTATCTTGATCTTATCGGATTTTTGATGACTATGAAAGGGATAAAAGATGTCAGAGTTATTTTCACATATTAATCAGCGTGGTGATGCGCACATGGTTGATGTCTCAGAAAAAAAAATAACAACGCGAGAAGCGAAAGCAGAGTCAATAATTTTAATGAGTGAAAAAACATTAAATATGATTCTAGAAGAAAAGCATCAAAAAGGGGATGTGTTTGCAACAGCACGAATTGCTGGAATTCAAGCAGCAAAAAAAACTTGGGAACTGATTCCTTTATGTCATCCATTATTATTAACTAAAATTGAAATCAATATTCAAGCAGATATTGATAGAAGTTGTATAAGAATTGAATCTTTTTGCCGATTAAATGGGCAAACCGGCGTTGAAATGGAAGCGCTGGTTGCTGCCTCGGTTGCCGCATTAACTATTTATGATATGTGTAAAGCAGTACAAAAAGATATGGTAATAACACAAGTAAGGTTGCTATCAAAAACAGGTGGAAAATCTGGTGATTTTGTTGCACAAACATAGAAAAAGAACATCATGAATAAAATTATTTTTTTTGCTCAAACCAGAGAGTTAGTTGGAATAGATACTATTGAATTGAATGCCGAACACTGGTCTATTTCCGAACTTATTGAGCATCTTAGTCAACGCGGTGATAAGTGGGCATTGGCATTAAAAGAACAAACAGTATTATGTGCAGTGAATCAAACATTTGCGGATGTTAACTATATTATTCAATCAGGCGATGAAATTGCATTTTTCCCGCCCGTAACGGGAGGATAAAATGGATATAATTAAAATTGACGATGAATCGATTAATACTAATGACATTATTAGCTGGCTTTCTGAATTACCACAAGATGGTGCGGTGGTAACATTTATTGGTAAAGTTCGTTGTACAGAAAAAAAAACCATTGGACTTTATTTGGAGCATTATGCGGGAATGACAGAAAAGGTATTGAGCAATATTATTGTACAAGCTCGACAACGTTGGCAATTGAGTCGAATCGCTGTCATTCATCGAGTGGGTAATATTAAAACCAATGAAAAAATTGTATTTGTGGGCGTGAGTAGTGCACATCGTTCAGATGCATTTGCGGCAGCTGAGTTTATTATGGATATATTAAAAAATGAAGCGCCATTTTGGAAAAAAGAAAATACTATTGATGGTAATAATTGGGTTGAAGCAAAAAAATCTGATGTTGATGCATTGAAAAAATGGTATTAATTACTATTTACTATATAATAGCTATGTTATGTCAATTTATTTTTAATGAGAGGTAAGGAATGGCAGGATATACTCCTAATGGTTCAATTATTGAACAATCCGGTAGCCGTGTGCAAACATATATGAGTCATGTTTATGGTTGGATGACGGTAGGTTTGCTTTTAACGGCAATGATCGCGTGGTTTGCATCAACGAATGTGCAACTTATGCGAGTATTATATAACATAATGTGGATTCTATTGATTGCTGAGCTTGGATTAGTATTTGTTATCTCTGGTTTAATTAACCGATTATCAGGTGCAGCGGCGACAACATTATTTATGTTATATTCAGTCTTAAATGGTTGTACTTTTTCTATTTATTTCCTTGTTTATACCTCATCTTCAATAGCAAGCGTCTTCTTTATCACTGCGGGTATGTTTGGTGCACTTGCATTTTATGGGTATACGACAAAACGTGATTTATCCGGTTTTGGGCGTTTCCTATTTATGGGATTAGTTGGTATTATTATCGCTTCGATCGTAAATATATTTTTACAAAGTGAACCATTAATGTGGGCAGTAACCTATATTGGTGTTTTTGTTTTTGCAGGGTTAACAGCGTATGACACTCAAAAATTAAAAGAATTAGGCGAAAACATATCACAAGATGACCCAAATATGTTTAGACGTTATGTTATTCTTGGAGCATTAACGCTTTATCTTGATTTTATCAACTTGTTTATTTTGTTGTTAAGAATTTTTGCTGATCGTCGATAGTTTCAAATTTATTCATATAGTAAGGGCTCTTTTGAGCCCTTATTGCTCTCGTTGTAATCCAACTTTTAAGCATCAACTTTTCTGTAAATGGAATTTTAATTATATCTTACTGTATTATCTAATTGATATATGGCTGAATATTTTTAAAAGTAATCAATTATTATGAAAAAATTATATACATTTATTTTAATCAATACCTTTATCTCATCCATAATTGCAATCAGATACTTTTTGATACCAGGAATCACGTTTTCATGGCAAAGTGGTTTTTTTTCATTTTTTGCCGTGCTAGGGCATTTTTTTTCATTATATCTTCTGATTTTTTTGATTCTCGTTTCTTTAATTTGGTTAAAAAAATGTTATTTTAATACTATTGCTGCTTTGTTGGTTAGTTTAGCGCAGATAGTATTATTTTGTGATACGATTGTTTTTCAACAATATCGCTTTCATATTAATCAATCGGTTCTTTCATTAGTCTTTTCTGGACAAGTGGTAGACTTTTCAACTATTACTTATATTGTAATGTTAGCACTTGCCACTTTAGTATTTTGTATCGAATTACTTATTCTGTGTTTTTTAGATAAAAAGATGACTAAATCAAAAGATCATCGAAAGAAGACACGAATGATTGTTATAGCCACAATCATGTTATTGGGTTCTGCGTTAATTAGTCATGTAATCCATATGGTGGCTTTCTATTATGCTTATTCACCCATTATGGTAGTTAAAGAGTATCTTCCTCTTTATCGTCCCTTTACTTCAAAAAAAATCATGGGTTTTTTTGATAAAGCAGGGGAGCGTAAAGTGATTAATCAGTACACCAAATCAAGTGCAAATATCTATTATCCTAAAAATAGTTTAGTGATTGATCCTGAAAATAAAGAAAAAATGAATATTATGTTTATTGTCTTAGATTCATGGCGTTACGATACTTTCAATGAAGATAATTCACCCAATACCTATCGATTTGTTAAACAAAATAATGGTGTCATTTTTGATAATCATTATTCAACAGGTAATGCAACCCGTACTGGAATTTTCGGATTATTTTATGGTATCCCTGGTACTTATTGGGATGCATTTTTGCGTAATAGTATTCCTTCACTTTTTATTACTACTTTACAGCAACAAAATTATAATATTGGTATTTTTACCTCTGCTAAAGTTTCGTCTCCTGAATTTGACCGCACAGCATTTGTAACCATTAAAAATTTGAGAATTAGCAGTCCAAATGGTACGCCTTCATATCGTGATAAACAGATGACCAATGATTGGCTAGCTTGGTATCAAAATCGGGATACCTCTAAACCGACTTTTTCGTTTTTATTTTATGATGCTCCTCATGGTTATGATTTTCCGAATGACTTTGAAGTAAAGTATAAACCCGTAGGCGATATAAATTATATCACCTTGAATAATAATACTAACCCACTGCCAATTCTTAATCGTTATAAACAGAGTGTCTATTATGATGATTATTTGATGCAAAATATTTATGATGAACTAAAAAAATCGGGAACACTCAATAATACATTAATAATTATTACGGGTGATCATTCTCAAGAAATTAATGATAATGGACTAGGGTTCTGGGGGCATAATGGGAATTATACCGATGCACAAACTAAGGTGCCTTTTATTATCATTGGAGCGAAAGATCTAAAAATTCTTCAGGAAAATAGTCAACGTTTGACAAGTCATGAAGATGTTGTACCTTCGTTAATGAAACATTATTTACATGTTCAAAATGACATATCTGATTATTCAACAGGGTATGATCTATTTAGTCCAATCACAGATAGAAATTGGTTGTTAATGTCAAATTACAGTTCTTATGCGGTACGAACGTTGGATAATATCTATTTTGTTAATCGAATGGGTATTAGCCATTATATGGATTCACGAAATCATGAAGTTGATCAAACGCCAAACTATCAATACATTCAAGATGCGATGAATAAAATGCGATACTTTTATCAGGAAGGTAATAAATAAAATTATGCCACCAAAATTTTGGTGGCATAAGATGATGTTATTTAACATCAGCACAATTCAGACAATAAATATAGCGATTTTGTTTATCGGTAAATTTATCCCATAAAGAGACTTGTTCACGAATTTGTTTTACTTCAGGAAGTTTTTCAAATAAAACTTCCGCCGTTGATTTTGGTAACATAGCAATCATATCTGAATAAAAGGCGCTAAACCAGTTGACTTCCGGTTTTTGCCAATCAATTCGATAGTCAGTTAAATTAGCTAACGTTGCGGCGATTTCAATGGCATCATCAAAATCACCTAGTTTATCTACTAACCCATTTTTAAAGGCTTCTTCACCTAGCCAAACTTGGCCTTGACCAATTTTATCCACTGCTTCTGTGGTCATTTTACGTGATTTTGCCACTAAAGAAATGAATGTACTATAACCATTATCAATATTCATCTGTATGAGTTGATTCATCTCTTCAGGCAAGTTTTTAGCAAAGTTATTATTTGCCAATGGAGAAGTTGACACGCCATCACTATAAACCCCTATATGAGAAAGCGAGTTTTCAAAAGTTGGAATCATACCAAAAATACCAATAGATCCAGTTATCGTATTAGGGCTAGCAACAATATAATCCGATGCCGTTGAAATCCAGTATCCTCCTGACGCAGCCATACCACCCATTGAAACCACAATAGGAATTTGATATTCATGTAATGCTTCAAGTTCGCTACGAATGGCTTCTGATGCTTCTACACCGCCACCAGGACTATTGACTCTTAACACAACAGCTTGAATGTTATTGTCGGTTAAATTTTCACGAATTGTTCTGAGTTGATCAACAATTTCTTGACTGCCGGCGATATTGCTATCATTTTCACCATCTGAAATCGTACCATTCACAAAAACTATAGAAATAAGCGGTTTAGAAACTGAATTAGTATCCTGTTTTTTATCATCTTTTAATTTGTAGTCATAAATACTGACTTCAGGTAAATCTTTACCTTTTAGAACAAATTCATAAAAATCTTGTTCAAAAAGGTAATCCGATTTTACGAAATCCACTAAACCATTTGATAACGCATACTGACTCATGCTGCCATTAGCCTCGTGCAATCTAGTTAGCATGGTTTCCGGACTAGGAACCAGTTGTGATGGTGCTTGTTTTCGTTGGGAAGCAATATCATTTAAATAATTATTCCACATCAATGTTAACCATCTTGTGGTATTCGCTTTTGCTTCAGCAGACATATCATTACGGATAAAAGGCTCGATAGCTGATTTGTAAGTACCAACACGGAAAACATGCGTGTTCACTTTTAAATTATCCAGTAAAGTCTTGTAGTATAGGTTATTAGCAGCAAGCCCATAGACATTAATGGCACCTTGCGGGGTAAGAGAAATTTTATCAGCATAACTTGCTAAATAATATTGGCTTTGATTAAAGTTTGTGCCTGAGGCATAAATGGGTTTATTCGCCTTTTTAAATTTAGTGAGATATTTACCTATATATTGTAGTGAACTCAAATCTGCCCCAACAAAATTATCTAATCTTAATACCATATTTTCAATATTTGGATCTGCGGCAGCTTGATCTATCTTTTGTGTTAATTCAAATAAACTGTTTTCTCGAGCAAGATTTACTCGTTTTCCATATATCTTGTTTTGTAAATGATAAATATCATCATTATAAAGTGTGCTATCAACAATAACACCTTCAAGATCTAAAACTAATGTGCCATTTTGTGGAACGTCGTCTAAACTTTGTGATTCTTTAAATAATGCAATAAAACTTGAAATGAGTAATATGGCAATCAAGAATATAATGTTAAAAAAAAGCTCTCTTAGGAAATTGATAACTTTCCATATGGATTTAATGACGGATAAAACAGACATAGTAAATGACCCTTTCATAATGATTTATCTAATTTTTTAGCTTCAATATTTCTTTTTTTAAAATACTTCTTATCTTCAAATCTTAAACAAGTTAATTTTCCACCCCAACAACATCCCGTATCAAGTGCAAAAATATTTTCTGGCGTACCTTTACCATTCAGTGCCGCCCAATGTCCAAAAACGATACTATATTCAGGCGGTATTTGACTAGGAATTAAAAACCAAGGTTTAAGTTTTGTTGGCGCTTGCTCAGGTGGTTTTTTATAATAAAAATCAAGTCGACCATCATCATAACAAAATCGCATACGTGTTAACGCATTGGTGGCATAACGTAGACGATCAAAACCTTGTAAATCCGATGACCATTCATCCGGAAAGTTTCCATACATTTTGTCAAGAAAGAGGGGATAAGAATCGCTAGATAATATTTTATTGAGATCATCAGCACATTTTTTTAATGTTTCCATATCCCACTGCGGTGAGACACCTGCATGGGTCATAATGATTTTTAACTTTTCATCAATTTGAACTAAAGGCTGTTTACGTAACCAATTCATCAATTCATCATAGTCTGGTGCATTGATCACCTCTTCAAGATTATCTTTCTTTTTAGGCGGCGTAACATTAGCATAAACTGATAACAAATGAAGATCATGATTACCTAATACCAGCCGAATTTGGCTGGTATTCGTTTTGACAAATCTTAAAACTTCTAATGATTTAGGGCCTCGTGCTACAAGATCACCTGTTAGCCATAACGTATCGGTTGAGGAAAATCCAGCTTTTTCAAGCAATCGCATAAACTCATCATAACAACCATGAATATCACCGATAAGTAAGTTTGCCATGACATCATTTCCATGCGTTGGCAAGCTGGCAATATTGCTGCACAGTTAAATTTTCAGCTCGTAGCGTTGGATCAATATCTAATTCAATGAGTTGTTCTACAGAGAACATATTGGATAAGCTATTACGAATCGTTTTACGCCTTTGGTTAAAGGCTTCAGTAGTTAATCGAGAAAGTATCTTAACATCATTAACTAAGTAAGGTTTTTGCTTATAAGGGATTAATTTAACTACCGCCGAATCAACTTTAGGCGCAGGTTTAAAAGCACTCGGAGGAACTTCTAAAACGGGAATGATTTGGCAATAGTATTGTGCCATAACACTCAATCTACCATAATCTTTGCTATTCGGCGCTGCGACCAAGCGTGTAACCACCTCTTTTTGTAGCATAAAATGCATATCAGTGATGATATTTGCAAATTCAAAAAGGTGAAACATTAAAGGTGTGGAAATATTATAAGGTAAATTACCAAACACGCGTAATGGTTTACCTAATTCAGTTGCAAGTATATTAAAGTCATAATTAAGTGCATCTTGTTCGATTACGGTCAACTTGTCAGTTAATAAAGGATTTTGTTTTAGTCTTTCCGCCAAATCACGGTCAATTTCTATGACAGTAAGGTGATCGACAAGTTTACTCACGGGTATAGTTAGTGCTGCAAGACCAGGCCCAATTTCAACAAGTGCCTGATCTTTATTAGGTTGAATTGCGGCAACAATACTTTCAATAATATAATCATCATGTAAAAAGTTTTGCCCAAAACGTTTACGGGCAAAATGTCCTTGGTGAACTCGATTATTCATTATCATCTACACCTTTGATTTTGATATATGCGTCACCTTTTAACTCTTGAATCCAGATTTGAGATTCTTCAGCAAATTTACGATTAAATATAAGTCGATAAGCATGATCTTGTTTTGCTGATTCGGTTTTGTCTGCCTTTCTGGTATCGAGTAGCTGAATTAAATGCCAACCATAAGCAGATTGAACAGGCTGACTGATTTCACCTTTTTTAAGTTTAAGTAATCCATTTTTAAAGCCGGTATCATAACGTTCTGGCATACTCCAACCTAAATTACCGCCGTTATCGGCTGAACCGGGATCTTCAGAATACGCTTTCGCTGCTGCTTCAAAAGTGGTAGCACCACTCACGATTGCTTTTCGAATGTCTGTTAATTTCTGTTTAGCTATTTGGTCTGTAACAAGGACATTTGTTTTAATCAAAATATGACGAGCATCCACTTCTTGAACAGTAATTGCTTTTGGTTTTTCAGTGCGAGTATCATCAACTTTTAAAATATGTAATCCTACCCCAGAACGAATTGGTCCTATGATGCTATCCTTAGGTGCACGAACTAAACGTTCTTCAAATATCGTTGGTAGCTCGTTGAGTTTACGCCACCCCATGTTACCGCCTTTTAAGGCAAGATCATCGTTTGAATATGAGGCAGCCAGTTTAGCAAAATTTTCGCCTTTTTTAGCTCGATTGATTACATCCCGTGCTTTTTCGGTTGCAACATCAACTTGTTGTTTAGACGCTTTCTCAGGAATAGCAATTAAAATGTGACTAATCTTTACGCTTAAATTATTCGTGAGTTGTTTGGTCAAACTTTTTGATAGATTTTCCACTTCTTTGTCAGAAATATTGATACGATGTCTAACTTCATTCATACGGGTTTGATCAATTAGCATATCGTTATGAATACGTTCACGATAAGCTGAATAACTAATTCCCATCGTTGATAACTTACTGCGTAATTGATTGACGGTCATGCCATTTTCACTTGCAATCTGAGCTATTGCTTTAGTTACTTCATCATCATTGACTGTAATTTTAGCTTTAGCTGCTTTTTGTAATATTAAGTTTTCAACAATTAAACGATCAATGATTTGTTGACGAAGTATTTTATCATTCGGTAAATTGTTAGGATTTGTGCTTGCTTTAATGGTTTTAAGCATTTCTTGAACATCACTTTCTAAAATGACGTTATTATTGACAACAGCAGCAACCTGCTCAATAACGCGTGGCGCAGCATTTGCTGTTAAAGGATTAAGCAAACCAATACTTAAACTTAAATTTAACGCAATAATTAGTTTTAATAATTTCATATTTTTAACTCATTTTTTTGCTATAGTGTCATTGCTATAGTAATAAATTAATTGATTATGTTTTTTTGAACAATTTATTCAAACGCTGAGACATAAGGAAGTTTGCCGTAATTTAACATTTTTGCTTTTGCGTCACTTCGGCGTCCAAATCCTTGTAATTCAAAGTTTAAAGACAATTTATTTTCATATTTACTTTTATGCGTATCGATATTCCAATCAGTTAGTTTTCGTCCATATTGCACTGTCATCCCCCAACAACAGTCGCTGTAATGTAATCCAACAAACCCATCGACCATTTGTCCTTTTTTGACATCATGATAATACGATCCAACTGCTGAAACTGTTTCAGAGAGTGGCCAAGTAGTCATAATACCAGTTTGAGAAATATTTTGCTTATAGTTATTATAAATCGAGTTTAAATCAACCGTATCGATGTATTTATGATTTGCATAACGGTATGATAATTGAATTAATTTATTACTCGAAGGACGATATTCAAAAATACTGTTGGCTAATGATATTGCATCAAGGCGAGTATCATATTGCACCCCACCTCTAAATACAATTTCATCTGAAATTTGCCAAAAGTTGTCTGCTGCCCAAGTTATACTACCCGTATCAGAGTTTCTATCCAATTTGGTATTGTTTTCACTGGTTCTTGATTTAGTAAAATACGTGGTTTGCCCAATCGAAAAATTGAATCGTTCAACTTTATTTATATCATAGAAACGTGTTGTTATACCGGTTGAAATTTTATTAGTAGATGGAATTCGGTCTAGACCGCTATAAGGTTGATCCCTAAATAATCCAATATAGTCTGATTGGAGTAAGGTCGAATCATAATTTAATATATTTGATTGTTTCTTATAAGGTATATAAATGTATTTTACACGTGGCTCTAATGTTTGGGTATAACCCTCAATAAGGGTTGTATCTCGTTCAAAAATAATTTTACCATCAACCGATATTTTGGGTATAAATCGACTGACATTTTTATCAAGATTTTTGAAACGGTTACTATTACTTGGTAAATCTTGATTGTAATAAGTGGCCATAAAACCAGCTTCAGTTGATATCGAAGACCAAGAATTAGTTAACGTATAGTTTAATGTTGGTTCGATGTGAGTACGCCAAGTTTTAGGTTCATTTTTTCCTTTACTTACAAAATGACTGATTTGCGCATAGTTTTTAAATTTAAATGGCCCGAAATCATAATTGTAATAGGTAATATCTAACTGAGGTTGAGTTTGATAAAGATTATCTTTTAAATTAGTACGGAAAGTCTGAAAGTTTAATTGGCTTAATGTAATGTCCCAATTTTCGTCGTTATAACCCAACTGATAAAGCTGAGAAAGGTAACCCGCAGTTGATGAAACATAATCGGAATCTAAATCCGAAAGATATTGGTTATCACTGACACGTGTAGCATTAATTTTTAGTCGCCAATTGTAATTAATCAGTTCATCGTTTTTCCAATAAAATAACCAGCGTTGACGATTATCATCATAATTAATACCATTGGCTTTATTATCACGGTCTTTATTATATTGACTGTCATGTTGTAGCCAATCAAAGGCAAGCGTACCCGCACCAAGTTCGTTAAGATAACGGAACTCAGTTTTTAATTGAAATCCTCTTTTTACTAGGATTCTTGGTTGAAAAGTTGCATCATAGTTAGGTGCAATATTCCAATAAATAGGTAGCGAAAAATCAACGCCATCTTTGTTATTAAAGCTAAGATTCGGCATTAATAACCCTGAACGTCGTTTATTTCCGGTAGGTAATTGTAAATAAGGTGAATATAAAACAGGTACTTTTCCCACTCGAAAAACCGCATTCCAAACTTCAAGCAATTCTTCTTTGTTGTCATGAATTACGGTTGTACCCTTGATACTCCAAGTATTGTTATCAATAGGACAAGACGTAAAACTACCATTTTTCAAGATCACATAACGATTATTCTCAAGTTTGATTTCATCGGCTTGACCACGACCAAGGCGATTTACCAAATGGTATTTACTTGATGTTATTGCAGTATCGTTATTATTAAGATTCATCGATGCATGATCGCCTTTCATTTGAATTAAATTATCTTGATAATTGATACTGCCATCGAGGGTGACTGTTTGGGTATTATTTTGTGAGTTTATTGTCACTTTATCGGCTTTTATAACCCGATTGCCTTGTTCAATTGATACATTACCCTTATAAGTGGCTGTATTTGGGTAATTAGCTTCAAATTCGTTTGATTCAGCATTAACCGGTAATGTATTGATATTACCATTGACTAATGGTCGATCAAATCTAGGCACATTATTTAGACATTGAGCGTTATTGCTATCAGATTTTGGCAAAGCAATAGCATAACAAACATTGTTATATAAGGAAAAAACTATGGTTAATGTGATTAGTGATGGCGTTAATTTTTTCATCAATGATTAAAATTAATTATGTTTTTTATAATTAACACATTATAACGGTTATTTATAAAAGTGCGAATGAAAAATTAACGTTTTCCTTTGCGTTTAAATGTTTTATTGAGTTGTTTGACCATGATTACTCGTTTTTCAGGCGATGTAAATTGAAATTCATCCCACCATTTAGCCAGTTCAAGTAATTCGCCTTTTTCAATTGATGCTCGCATTTCAAGAAGATCATAAGCAGCACGAAACTTAGGATTTTCTAAAATTGCAAATGCTCGTTTGCCTTCTCTTTTCTTCATGCGTAGCTGTAAACGCCATATATCGCCCATAATAGAGGTTAACCGTCGAGGGATGGCAAGCACTTTACATTGTTCAGCAAGAACATCGTTGATAGCAACAGAAAAAGCGTCGTGAAATTGCAAACCACCTTCAATACAAGTTAATTGTGTTTGCTCAATAATTGGGTACCAAAAAAATGCAGCAAACAAAAATGCCGGATTAACCCTTTTATTATTAGCAATGCGATAATCGGTATTTTTAAGAACTTGCTCAATGATTTTTTCTAAAAAGCTATTTTGATTATTTGTGAACAATCGGTTAATAGCTGGAAAAAGTTGTTCAAAAAGATGATATTCTTTTAATAATTTATAAGTTGCGTAACCATTTCCCGTTTGTAAAAGTTTGAGCGACTCATCAAAAAGTCGAGCAGCTGGAATATTTTTCAATAATGGTGCTAGGTGCTTAATGGGTTTTGCTGTTTGTGCTTCAATTTCCATATCCAATTTAGCGGCAAAGCGTACCGTTCTTAACATCCTGACCGGATCTTCTCGGTAGCGTACTTGAGGATCGCCGATTAAGCGAATTAGACCTTTTTGTAAATCTGCAATACCGCCACAATAATCACGTAAGCTAAAGTCTTTTAAACTGTAATACAGTGCATTTATGGTGAAATCCCGACGGATAGCATCTTGCTCTATGGTTCCGTACACATTATCGCGTAATAACATTCCGGATTGCGAACGTCTAGACATATTGGTTTGATCCAATTGATTATCATGTTCACCACGGAAAGTTGCCACTTCAATAATTTCTTTACCAAACATAATATGGGCAAGTCTAAAACGTCTGCCAACTAAACGGCAATTACGGAAAATCTTTTGTATTTGTTCTGGTGTCGCATTGGTTGTAATATCAAAGTCTTTTGGCTTTTTGCCTAAAAGAAGATCCCGAATACACCCTCCAACTAAATAAGCCTCATACCCTTGTTTATTTAATCGATGAAGTACTTTAAGCGCATTTTCACTTATCTCTTTGCGAGAGATATTATGTTCATTACGAGGAATGGACACATAATGTGATTCAGGGTGTTTATCATGGCAAAACATTTTACGATAAAAGCGGGAAACTTGTTTAAAAATAGCGCACCTCAAAATTTGTTATAAATTGTAAACCAAATATAATGCCGAATTATAGCCTAATTGAATTTAACTTTCCACGGCTCAAACCAATAACTATTAAGTAATCATTAAACTCCTTGAATAAGTCGTCGTAAAACAGTCAATGATTTTTCTATCTGATTTTTTTAAATACAATTATCAAAAATAACATTTATTTATATAGTACAATATAGTAATATCGTTCAATCAAAACGACTTATTTAATTTCGTTTGTATCTATGTAATATCATGGAACTGATTATAATTATTTAAACTTATACTTGAATTTTTTTGAGTTAATTGTAGGGAAACAATAATTTCCAGCAACAGACACAACGTTAAAACATGATTACAAGACATTTTTACCGTTAATTTTTATACTGCAATTAAGTTCCCAAAATCACTTGAGTATATACTATTAACTGATAACTTATCGGGGGCATTATGAATATTCGTGATTTAGAATATTTTGTTTCTTTAGCTGAATTCCGGCATTTTCGTAAAGCAGCTGATGCTTGTAATGTAAGTCAACCAACCTTAAGTGGACAGATCAGAAAATTGGAAGATGAACTTGGCGTAATGTTGTTAGAACGCACTAGTCGCAAGGTTTTATTTACTCAAACTGGCATGATGCTTGTAGAACAAGCCAAAGAGATATTACGTAATATCCAAATTTTGAAAGAGATGGCAAGCCGCCAAGGTGAAGAGATGTCAGGGCCAATGCATATTGGATTAATTCCCACCATTGCACCTTATTTATTGCCTCATGTCATCACGGTTTTACATGAATCTTTTCCTCAATTAGAACTTTATTTGCACGAAGCTCAAACGGCCAATATTGTTGCACAACTTGAAAGTGGTAAACTTGATTGTGCGATTGTTGCTCAAGTTAAAGAGACAGCGCAATTTATTGAGTTACCTTTATTTGATGAACCAATGTTCTTAGCTGTACCTACAAATAGCGATTTAGCTAATCAAAAAACCATCAAACTTTCAGATTTGAAAGGGCAAAAATTCCTCATGTTAGAAGACGGACACTGTCTACGTGAACACGCTATGGGTTATTGTTTCCAAGTTGGAATCGACGAAGACAAGCAATTTAAAGCAACAAGTCTTGAGACTTTACGCAGTATGATTTCAGCCGGTCGTGGAATTACTTTATTTCCTGAGTTAGCCGCGCCAAACGAGCGAACTCGTGATAATATTTGTTATATCCCTTGTACTGATCCTGTTCCTTCACGAAGTATTGAGCTGATTTATCGACCAGGTTCACCATTACGGTCTCGTTATGAAACCATTGCTAAAACAATTCGTGATCATATGCCAAAAGTATTTGCTGAAAAAGAAAAATTACTTAACGTGGCGAAATAATTATTTTAGAACAAATCAATTTATTTAAAGTTATTAAAAATAAAAATGAAAAATAGCAAATCTGGTGGCGTGCGTGCAAAACAAAAAGAAAAAACACGCCGTAGCTTAATCGATGCAGCATTTAATCAACTTAACGCAGAGCAAGGTTTTGCAAGTTTAAGTTTGCGTGAAGTTGCACGTGAAGCAGGTATTGCAGCGACCTCTTTTTACCGTCATTTTCGAGATATGGATGAGTTAGGTTTAGCAATGGTTGACGAAAGTGGTCTAACGCTTCGTCAATTATTACGTCAAGCTCGAAAACGTATTGAGAAAGGAGGCAGTGTCTTACGCACCTCTGTCACAACTTTTATTGAGTTTATTGATAAAAATCCGAAAGTTTTTTTATTATTACTACGTGAAAAAGCCGGAACCTCATCAGCTTTTCGCTCCGCTATCGCTCGCGAAATACAACATTTTATTGTTGAACTGGTTGATTATCTTGATAATGCCAATAACATGCCCCATTACTATAATGAAGCTCAAGCAGAGGCAATGGTAACCATTGCATTTAATGCGGGTGCGGAAGCAATTGATTTTGATATCGTTCAACGTCAGGAACTCATCGAAGATCTGATATTTCAACTTCGTATGGTTTCACGTGGCGCCTATTATCTTTATCATAAAGAACAAATTAAACTCGAAAATCGCTAATTTAATTTTTTTATTTAATAAAACCTATAATTTGGTTATAAAAAAACTGCGGTTTAAACCGCAGTTAAATAAAATGATTTAATCAATAATCATTACAGATTCTGTAATACTTTTTCAACACTATCTTTCGCATCGCCAAATAACATATAGCTATTTTCTTTAAAAAATAGTGGGTTTTGTACGCCTGCATAACCCGTATTCATTGAACGTTTAGAAATAATCACCGTTTTCGCTTTCCAAACTTCAAGTACAGGCATGCCTGCGATAGGGCTATTTGGATCTTCTTCTGCCGCAGGGTTAACCGTATCATTTGCACCAATGACCCAAACAACATCTGTATCAGGAAAATCATCATTGATTTCGTCCATTTCTAGTACGATATCATAAGGGACTTTAGCTTCTGCTAATAATACATTCATGTGACCTGGTAAACGTCCTGCAACGGGGTGAATCCCGAATCTTACTTCAATTCCCATACCACGTAGTTTTTCTGTAATATTGCTGACAGCGCCTTGTGCTTGCGCAACCGCCATACCATAACCTGGTACAATAATGACAGAACGCGCTTCTTTTAACGTTTGTGCAACTTCAGCAGGTTGCATTTCACGATATTCACCTTGTTCTTCATCAGTAGTGTTAGCTGAGCTACCGTCAGTACCAAAACCGCCTGCAATAACGCTAATGAAAGAGCGATTCATTGCTTTACACATAATATAAGAAAGAATGGCGCCTGAAGAACCAACTAATGCGCCGGTAACAATTAATAAATCATTACTTAGCATAAATCCGGCAGCGGCGGCAGCCCAACCTGAATAGGAGTTTAACATCGAAATAACCACAGGCATATCTGCACCACCGATAGATGCAACAAGGTGGAAGCCAAATACGAATGCAATAATGGTCATGGCAAGTAAGCAGACCAGTGCGCCAGCGCCTGTTTTTAGCTCAATGAACGTAAACATTAAAATGATTGAGACAACAATTGCAGCTAAATTCCAATAATGTTTATTTGGAATAGATAACGGTTTTGAGCTAATGCGTCCATTAAGTTTGCCAAATGCGACAATAGAACCTGAGAATGTTACTGCACCAATAAAGACACCGACAAAAATCTCGACTAAATGGACGGTCATTTCACTACTATGGTATATCAGTATTGCACTATTTAAATCTAAAAAGCTATTTAAACCAACAAGTACTGCTGCCATCCCAACAAAGCTATGAAGTAATGCCACCAGTTCAGGCATTTGCGTCATTTCGACTTTTTTGGCTAGGTATAAACCAATAGCAGCACCCAGAATCATGGCAATAATGATCCAATGCAATCCACCTTTAATACTTGCAACGGCAGCAATAAGTGCAATAGCCATGCCGATCATACCGTAAATATTACCAGATTTAGCTGTCTCTTGATTTGAAAGTCCACGTAGACTAAATATAAAAAGTAATGCAGCAATCACATAGGCTGCTTGAATAATTCCATTACTGAACATTATTGATACTCCCCTCTATTTGCCACGTTGGAACATTTTTAGCATTCTTTGAGTAACAAAGAATCCACCAAAAATATTGATACTAGCAATCAAAATAGCTACAAAGGCAATGGCAGTCGTTAAACCATTATCATCACCAATTTGCAATATGGCACCGACTAAAATAATGCCTGAAATCGCATTTGTTACAGACATAAGCGGTGTATGTAAAGAGTGGGTGACATTCCAAACAACGTAATAACCCACAACACAGGATAAGGCAAAAACAGTAAAATGCCCTAAAAAGCTTTCCGGAACTGAATTAGCAATCCAAAAATAGGCGATGATTAACAGAGCCAGAATTCCAAATTTCTTTTGTGGTGTTATTTGTTTCGGTTCGGGTTTTACAACAGGCGTTGTCGCTTTTTGCTGCGGTTGAGCCGACACTTGTATTGGTGGTGCAGGCCAAGTGATTTCTTTATCTTTAACCACTGTCACACCACGAATAACAACATCATCAAAGTTGATATCAATATTGCCGTCTTTCTCTTTAGCAAGCAGTTTTAGTAAATTAACAATATTCGTACCATAAAGCTGTGAGGCTTGTGCAGGCATACGATTAGCTAAATCAGTATAACCAACGATTTTAACGTTATTATTGGTTTCAAAAACTTTACCTGGTTTGGTTAATTCGCAGTTACCACCTGTTAGTGCCGCTAAATCTACAATCACACTACCTGGTTTCATTGATTCTACCATTTCTTTAGAAATCAACTTCGGCGCAGGTTTACCGGGGATAAGAGCGGTTGTGATGATGATATCCACCTCTTTGGCTTGTTCAGCAAATAAAGCCATTTCAGCTTCAATAAAAGCTGCTGACATTTGTTTTGCATAGCCGTCGCCTGAACCGGCTTCTTCTTCAAAATCTAATTCTAAAAAATCAGCGCCCATACTATTAATTTGTTCGGCAACTTCAGGGCGAGTATCAAATGCCCGAACAATTGCACCTAAACTCACCGCTGCACCGATTGCAGCAAGACCGGCAACACCGGCACCAATGACTAAAACTTTTGCTGGTGGGACTTTACCTGCAGCGGTAACTTGACCAGTAAAAAAACGACCAAATTGATTTGCCGCTTCAATAACTGAACGATAACCAGCGATGTTAGACATTGAACTTAATGCATCAAGTGATTGTGCTCGTGAAATACGTGGCACACAATCCATTGCCATGACTGTTATGTTTTTGGCAGCAAGTTTTTCCAATAACTCTTTATGCTGAGCAGGATAAATATAGCTAATGAGAGTTGATCCTTCTTTCATCAACGCGATTTCTTCATCAGTTGGTGCGTGAAATTTAAGAATTAAGTCATTTTGCCAAATATCTTGAGTATTTTGAATGGTGGCTCCAGCATCAATGAAAGCTTGGTCTTCGAAATGAGCAGCATGTCCAGCACCTTGTTCAACTGAAACTGTAAAACCAAGTTTTAACAGTTGTCCAACAGTTTGTGGTGTAGCAGCAACTCTTGCTTCATTGGCTAACCGTTCTTTAGGTATACCGATATGCATTGCGTTACGTCCTTATGTTAAGTGAGCTTGTAAATGTTTCTCGATTTTAGCATAAATTAGCGACGGTGCGAGTAGGGAATTTATTTTTTATTATCGAAATATTAATATTAAATTTAATAATAATTGGATTTTAAATCTGTGAATTAAAATTAAAATATTTACCCTGCAACCAATGTGATTAAATCTTTTTGATAGTGAACTAATTAAGGAAGAAATAGATGTGTTAGTTTACCTAAAATTGATCATTCCTTCTACTGATAGCTTTGCATTTATTAGAAAGAAAACAGGTTTAGTTGGCTTGTGATTCATCGTATAAAACTTGGAATTTATCAGAACATTCAATCAAAATAGTTCAATTAAAAAGATTTATGGAAAAATCAGTAAATAATGCTGGCGAGATAAAACGTTAACCTATCCCAATTGATATTAAATCGTTGGGATTTTTAGTGTCAGTCTTATAAACACAAAACAGTGTTGTTTTGATTTATACGTAACAATTAATAGCCCTGTAATTTGCTGTTGAGGTTATGGTAAAACCAAGTATTGTCCAATAATAAGTATTAACGAGGTAAAATATGGCCGAATTAAGCCAGAAAAAAAATAGTATGCTAACATTAATGTTTGCATTGCTTGCTGCTTGTGTAGCATTTCAACTCAATGCGAGTATGTTAAGCCCAGTATTAGTCACTATTGCTAAAGAATTAGGTTCTAACGACGCTCAAGTCGGATTATCCCAAACCGCTTTTTTTACCTCTGCTGCACTGTTTTCATTATTTTTACCCCGTTTAAGTGATATAAAAGGTCGTAAAAAAGTCTTAACGATTATGTTGTTTATTATGACATTAGGTACGGTGCTTGCAGCGGTTGCACCGAATATCGTTGTATTATATATTGCGCGAATTATTCAAGGTGTATCAGGGCCAGTCGTTCCACTTTGTTTACTGATGCTCAGTCATGAAGTTAAAGATGTCAAAAAATATGGCATGTTAATGGGCATAGTGACCGCTGTAAATGGCGGTATTGCTGGCATAGATGCAATTGCCGGCGGTCTGCTTGCAACTTATTGCGGTTTTCGTTCGGTGTTTTGGGTCATTGCGATTGCCGCAGCGCTATCCACCTATTTTGTTCATCGTCATGCACCTGAGTCTAAACCTTCTGAAGGAACCAAAATGGATTGGTTAGGTGTGCTGTTCATTGTGCTTACTGTTGCTGCATTGTTACTAGCGCTAAATGAAGCAGGGAATTTAGCCCTTGCCAACTGGTTTAAAGTCATAGGATTAACTATTTTTGCTGGTATCTGTTTTATTCTATTTTGGAAAACAGAAAAAACCAGTAAACAACCATTAGTAACGATAGTACATTTAAAAACCAGAGCAACTTGGGCAATATTGTTAACCACACTATTAACTATGACAGGGATTTTTGCCGTCGTTAATGGGTTAGTGATGTCATTAGCGCAAAATACTGAAATCGGATTTGGTTTAGAAGCTGATTGGGCTTCACTTATTTTATTAACACCTTATGCCTTAATTGGGTGGTTGATAGGGCCATTTTCTGGACGTTTGGCGCCAAGTTTAGGTTACAATAAGGTACTTAAATTAGGTTTAATAGGATGTGTCATTAGTCAATTAATGATCATGTTCTACGGGATTGATTCACTACCGATATTAATTATTGGTGTTATTGCATTAGGTATTTTTTATGCAGGAATGGCGAATATCATTTTAAATGGTCTTGGTATAGTCTTATCGCCTAAAGAAAACTTAGGTTTTCTGCCAGGCATGAATGCAGGGGCTTTTAATTTAGGTGCAGGATTAAGTTTTGCTTTATTGCCTGCTGTACAAATGATAAGTGGTTATACCGTTAAGGGTTATTTTAATGGAATGTTATTAGGATTAATCATTACAATTTTAGCCTTAGTTTGTAGTTTCTTTATTCCTCGACCTGTCGAAGCTGAAGTATAAAATCAAGATAAAAACGGGATTTTTTAATCCCGTTTTTATTGTTTAAATTAATCTTCTTCTGGCATGAGTGTAAAAACTAATGTTGTAAAAAATTTTTCTTGAGTCGCAAGTTGGCTATCTTTTAGGGGAAAACCTATTTCGACACCTACTACGTTTAAGCCTTGATTAGGAATAGTAATGGTCGCTTGACCTTTATCATCAGTTGTAATCGTTTTATCTAAATTATTAACGACATCGATAATAACAGCAGTATTTGTTAATGGCTGATTATCTTTATAGACAGTTACAAGTAAATTATCACCGCGTTTTAATTGGGTTGGATCAACTGCTGGTACTATTTGTAACGGAATATCTTCAACCCGTTTAGGTGCGTTGACGGATGATAAATAATTGACACTGTATTTAATGGCATGGGTTCCTTTACTCGCTCCTTCTACTTTATTCATCGGAAGATTAACATATTTACCCTGTGCATTTTTAGTCCAATAACCATAATCAAAACTAACCGTTACAACAGCGGTATTTTCTGTCGGTTCAACGGTCACATAATTTTGATGTTTTTTTTGATTAATCGGTAAAGAAGTCCAATTACCATTATAAGCATGAATCTTTTTTACATATTCCGTTTGATAACCATTATCTAACGGGCCTTCACCTAAAACGATTTGCTTTTGATCAACCCGATTAGCGATCCAAATACCATGAGCAGAAAGCGATTGTGATATCATACAAGTAACACTTCCTGATAAGATGAGTACAAATAATTTACGCACGATAAAAATCCTTATATTTTATGAAAATGATAATCATTATCATATCGATATAAAAAAAGTCAATGCTATTTGTGTAATTATTGATCATCAAAAAATGTTTAATATGATAATTAAATATAAAATATGTTTTGTTCGTTTTTGATCGCTTTAGTAATAAAATAATTGCATTACAATTCTTGAATATAAATAACCAAATTGTGTTTTTATTTTTTTGATATATAAAAACATATTATGAATAACAAATCTTAAACTTGCTATTTTTAACTATTACAATTTGTTATATAATCAAAAGTATTTTGTCCTTAACGCAATATATTGTCTTACTCATTTATATTTAGGGCGCATTCAACAATTGAGCATCTATTATTAAGGAACCACTATGATGGATTTTTCCCAATCAGTGCCAGAACTGGTCTCTTGGGCAAAAAAAAATGATTTTTCAATTAATTTGCCAGTTGAACGGCTTGCTTTTTTATTGGCGATAGCCGTCTTAAATAGCGAACGCTTTGATGGTGAAATGACTGAATCTGAATTAATTGATGCTTTCAGGCATGTATCACAAATTTTTGAACAGAGTGAAGATACCATTGCTGTTCGAGCAAATAATGCCATTAATGATTTAGTACGCCAGCGATTAATTACGCGTTTTGCTAGCGAAATGACTGATGGTTATTCAATTTATCGTTTGACGCCTTTGGGAATTGGCATTTCGGATTACTATATTCGTCAACGAGAATTTTCTACGTTACGTTTATCAATTCAGCTTTCTATTGTTGCTCAAGAGCTAAAACGTGCGGCTGATGCAGCACTAGAAGGTGGTGATGATCTTCACTGGCATCGTAACGTTTTTGCACCCTTGAAATACTCCGTTGCAGAGATTTTTGATAGTATTGATATTACCCAACGGGTAATGGATGAGCAACAAGCGGATGTAAAACAAAATATTTCGGCATTATTAAGCCAAGATTGGCAAGCAGCAATTAGTAGTTGTGAAGGTCTACTCACTGAAACGTCACAAACATTAAGAGAATTGCAAGATACGCTAGCCGCTGCGGGCGATAAACTCCAAGCAAGTCTGCTCTTGATTCAAGATGCAACCATGGATAATCCTGAACTTGATAAAATCAATAATGTGGTTATGGATTTACAAGGCAAACTTGATCGTATTATTGGCTGGGGACAAAAGGCGATTGATCTTTGGATTGGTTATGATCGCCATGTTCATAAATTTATCCGTACTGCTATTGATTTAGATAAAAATAGAGTCTTTTCACAGCGATTACGTAAATCAATACAAGGCTATTTCGATTTACCATGGTCACTTATTTTTGCCAATGCTGATCGCCTACTTGATATGCGTGATGAAGAACTTGCACTACATGAAGCAGAAGTAACAGGTGAATTACCTTCAGAACTTGAATTTGAGATGATTGAAGAGATTCAAGAACACATTATTGCCCATATCGAACAAAATTTATTGATCTTCAAACAGGAAAATAAACCACTGGATATGAGTATTGCTATTCATAGTTATCTAGCACAGTTCCCTCGAGAACAACATTTTGATATTGCAAGATTATTTATCGATCAGGCTATTCGTTTAGGGATTGCCGAAAATGATTTACTCGGTATCCCAGCCGAATGGAAACCTATTAACGATTATGGAGCTAAGGTACAAGCACATGTCATCAACAGATACTAAAGATTTAGAATTAGAACAAACAGCTCATCATCTTGATGAAGTCATGGGGCGCATTGCGGCAAGTTCCCAAGCATCTATCGATAAATATATGCCCGTTAAATTAGCACAGGCAATTGCCAATCCTCTTTTTCCTGAGCTTGATAGTTTATTGCGTTCCGGACGTCATATCGGTATAGATGAACTGGATAATCACGCCTTTTTAATGGATTTTCAACTCGAACTAGAACAATTTTATCAACGTTATAATGTCGAATTAATTCGTGCACCAGAAGGCTTTTTCTACCTTCGTCCTCGTTCAACAACATTAATCCCCCGTTCGGTATTATCCGAACTTGATATGTTAGTCGGTAAAGTCCTTTGTTACTTATATCTAAGTCCTGAACGGCTAGCGCATGAAGGTATTTTTACCTTACAAGAACTCTTTGATGAACTTGTTTCGTTAGCGGATGAAAGTAAATTACTTAAATTAGTTAATCAACGGTCGACTGGATCAGATTTGGATCGGCAAAAGCTATTTGATAAAGTCAAAACGGCACTTAATCGATTACGTCGTTTAGGCATGATATTTTTTATTGTAGGAAATGACAGTAGCCGTTTTCGTATCAACGAATCTATCTTCCGTTTTGGTGCAGATGTACGCAGTAGTGATGATGCACAAGAAGCGCAATTACGTTTAATTCGAGACGGTGAAGCAATCAAAATCGAATCATCGCTTATCCTAGACGATGATAATAACGAAGAACAAGAAGAAGATGTTAATGAGGAGATTGAATAATTATGATTGGACACGGTAAGTTTCACTCATTAACCCTAATAAACTGGAATGGTTTTTTTGCCAGAACATTTGAATTAGATCAACTTGTCACTACGCTTTCAGGGGGGAATGGGGCAGGTAAATCCACAACCATGGCGGCATTTGTGACCGCATTAATTCCTGATTTAACACTATTACACTTTCGAAATACTACTGAAGCCGGTGCAACATCAGGATCACGTGATAAAGGTTTACATGGTAAATTAAAACCTGGCGTTTGTTATTCCATGCTTGATGTCATTAATTCACGTAATCAGCGAATTATATGTGGTGTTCGATTACAGCAGGTGGCTGGGCGTGATAAAAAAGTCGACATCAAACCTTTTCTATTACAAGGTTTGCCTGTTGGCATTAGCCCAACTGAACTGGTAACCGAACGTTTAAATGATAAACAAGCTAGAATTTTATCCTTGCCCGAATTAAAAGATAAAGTCGAAACAATAGAAGGCGTTATCTTTAAGCAATTTAATTCAATTACCGATTATCATTCGGTTATGTTTGACTTTGGTGTATTACCTAAGCGCTTACGTTCCTCATCCGATCGTAGTAAATATTACCGGTTGATTGAAGCGTCACTATATGGTGGTATTTCAAGTGCGATTACTCGCTCACTTCGTGATTACTTACTTCCTGAAAATAGTGGTGTACGTAAAGCGTTTCAGGATATGGAAGCGGCACTTCGTGAAAACCGAATGACACTAGAAGCTATTCGGGTGACTCAATCTGACCGAGACCTATTTAAACATCTTATCACTGAATCAACCGATTACGTGGCTGCGGATTATATGCGTCATGCTAACGAGCGTCGTGTACATATTGAATCGGTGCTGGGTTTACGTCGTGATATGTTCAAAACACAAGATTTGCTCATTAGTAACCAGTTCCGCCAAGTTGAAATGGCAAAAGAACTTAAAGAGTTCCAAGATGCACAAAGTGACTTAGAAACCGACTTACAAGCAGCCAATGATCACCTTAATTTAGCGCAAACAGCGCTACGCCAACAAGAAAAAATTGACCGTTATCAAGCTGATTTAGATGATCTCAATTTAAAACTTGAAGAGCAAAATGAAGTTGTACTTGAAGCGAATGAACAGTATCAAACCTATCGAGATCAAGTGGAACACACCGAACACGAAGTGGATGAAATCAAAACGCAATTAGCGGATTATCAACAAGCACTTGATGTACAACAAACTCGTGCAATTCAATATCAACAAGCGCTGCAAGTACTAAAAAATGCTCAATCTTTATGTCAATTACCCAAATTAGGCATAAGTAATATCGAAAATCATTTTGAAGTTTTTGAAGAAAAACAAAAAGAAATAACTGATCAAGTGCTTGAAATGGAGCAAAGACTCAGTGTTTCTGATGCGGCGATAAATCAATTTGATCGAGCATATCAATTAGTGGTGAAATTAGTTGGCGATGTTGTTCGTAGTGATGCTTGGCGTGCAGCGAAAGAAGCATTAAGACAATGGCCGTCACAATGTTATCAAGCTGAACAAGCTGAACATTTACAACTCCAACTTGATGAATTAGAACAACGCTTTTTTGAACAAAAAGAAGCCGAATCACTATTAACCCAATTCTGTAAACGCATTGGTCGCCAAATTGAATACGATCAACTTGATGACTTAAAACAAGAACTTGAAATACAACTTGATGAAAACGCAATATTGGCCAATGAATCAAGTGAAAAACGAATCGAATTCAGACAAGAACTTGAACAAATTCAATCCAAAATAGCGGATTATCGACAAAAAGCACCAATGTGGATAAAAGCACAAGATGCCTTAATTGCCCTACAAGAGCAAACTGGACAAAGCTTTACCCACAGTCAAGCTGTTACGCAACATATGCAACAGCTACTTGAACAAGAACGCGCATTAGTTACAGAACGCGATCAGATAACGTTCAAACGAAATCAATTAGATACTCAAATTGAACAACTTAATCAACCAAGTGGGGTTGATGATGGTCGTTTATCGGCATTAGCTGAGCGATTTAATGGTGTATTACTTTCTGAAATTTACGAAGATGTCACCATTGATGATGCACCTTATTTCTCAGCGTTATATGGCCCATCACGTCAAGCAATTGTGGTACCGGATTTGTCGCAAGTTAAAGCACAACTTGAAAATCTGACCACCAGTGAAGAAGATTATCCAGAAGATATCTATTTTATTGAAGGTGATCCATCCTCATTTGATGATAGTGTTTTTGATTGTGAAGAGATGAATAAGGCCGTATTGGTTAAAACAGGTGAACGCCAATGGCGCTTCTCCAGTTTTCCAAAAGTTCCGTTATTTGGGCGAGCAGCACGTGAAATTCATCTTGAAAAACTATCATTAGAGCGAGATGAGCTGCATGAACGTTATGCTAATCTCTCATTTGATTTACAAAAATTACAACGTATTGAGCAAAATGTTGGTCAATTTATTGGTGAATATTTATCGGTTGCCTTTGATATCGATCCCGAAGCTGAGGCGCAAAAATTAGCGACAAGACGCAATGAAATTGAACGTCAATTAACATCACAAGAATCGATTGATAAACAAAATCAACAGCAAGTTGCCAATTGTAAAGAGCAATTAGTGACAGTAAACCGATTAGTTGCTCAAATGCATTTACTGGCTGATGATGATTTAGCGGATAGAGTAGATGAATTGCGTGAACAGGTTGCTGAAGCACAAGATGCGGCGCAATACGTCAGCCGTCATCGCCATACCGTTTCTGAGCTTGAACCGTTAGTTGCTGTATTACAAAGTGATCCTGAACAAAACGAAGCATTGCGTGAACAATACAACATCGTTAAAGCACAGCAACACACTATTCGCCAGCAAGTCTTTGCACTAACGGAAGTAATGCAACGCCGGGCTCACTTTAGTTATGAAGATTCAGCTGGAATGTTGAATGAAAATACTGATTTGAACGAAAAATTGCGAGCTCGATTAGAAATTGTTGAAGCACAAAGAACTGAAGCACGCAGTCAAATGCAGCAATATCAAGATAAGTATAATCAATATAATCAAACGTTAGCTTCACTAAAAAGCGCCTTTGAAACTAAACGAGATATGCTTAATGAACTGCATAAAGAAATAGATCAAATTGGTGTGAAAGCGGATGCGATCACTGAAGAGCGTGCTCGAGCTCGTCGTGATGAAATTCATCAAAAACTAAATAGTAATCGTCAACATTGTACTTCGCTTGAAAAGCAGCTCATTATGTGTGAAAGCGAAATGACGCAAATGCAAAAACGACTAGCACAAACACTGCGGGATTATAAACAGCTTAGAGAACAAGTTGTTGAAGCCAAAGCAGGGTGGTGCTTAGTATTACGTTTAGTTAAAGAAAACAGTGTTGAACGACGATTACATCGACGTGAGCTGGCTTATTTAAGTGCAGATGAACTACGTTCAATGTCGGATAAAGCGTTAGGTTCATTACGTTTAGCGGTCAATGACAACGAGCACTTACGTGATGTATTAAGACTATCCGAAGATCCAAAACGACCAGAACGCAAAATTCAATTTTATATTGCCGTTTATAAACATCTTCGCGAGCGAATTCGCCAAGATATCGTCAAAACGGATGACCCAATTGAAGCCATTGAACAAATGGAAATTGAATTATCACGCTTGACCGAAGAATTAACTTCACGTGAGCAACAGTTAGCGATCAGCTCAAAAAGTGTAGCAAATATTATCCGTAAAACTATTCAGCGTGAACAAAACCGTATTCGTATGCTTAACCAAGGTTTACAAGCGGTGGCATTTGGACAGGTGAATGGCGTACGATTAAATGTCACGATTCGTGAAGCTCACTCATCACTGTTAGCGGCATTAGCAGATGACCAGAACGAGCATCAAGATCTCTTCAGCAATAACCGCATAACCTTCTCTGAAGCGTTAGCAAAACTTTATCAACGTTTAAATCCTCATATCGATATGGGACAACGAACCGCACAAAATATTGGTGAAGAATTACTTGATTACCGCAACTATCTAGAAATGGATGTTGAAGTTAATCGGGGGGCAGATGGTTGGTTACGTGCTGAAAGTGGTGCATTATCAACCGGTGAAGCAATCGGTACCGGTATGTCAATACTATTAATGGTTATTCAAAGTTGGGAAGAAGAATCCAAACGCTTACGTAATAAAGATATCTCGCCATGTCGTTTATTATTCTTGGATGAAGCCGCTCGACTTGATGCCAAATCTATTGCTACACTCTTTGAACTTTGTGAACGGTTAGAAATGCAGCTTATTATTGCTGCACCTGAAAACATTAGTCCAGAAAAAGGTACAACTTACAAACTGGTACGTAAAGTAATCAACAATCAAGAACATGTTCATGTGGTTGGATTAAAAGGCTTTGCATAACGGAATACTGGATTGATTTATACCACCTCTTTATTGATGAAAGTCGATAAAGAGGTTATTGTCTGATATTAAATTCATCAATTAGCTTTTAATAAAAAGAATATCTAAATTGACTAGGTACGGGTTAACAATATCCAGAAGAGTGCTTTACCTTCATTTTTGAAACCTACAACTATAGAATGCTGAAAATTTAATTAATTGTGATGAAAAACAAAAAATTATTATAAATGAAGATTACCTTGTTATTCTGATAAAACAACAAGGCTGTAGGTGTAAAAATAGGATTAACTAATTTTGTTGATTGGACTGATTATCTTCTGAGTTATTATTTGTTTTTTCTTTAATTTTTTTTACCCTTCCTGAAGCTACTGAGGCCATTCTACCAATTGTGTCTCTTAATATTTTACCATCGTCGGTTTTAAACGATGCTTGTTGTTCAGTACCATTTTGATCCATTTCAAAATAGGCCGCTTCACCAAATCCTAGTTTACTAGCATAGAATAGATGAGGAACACTACCGCGAGTGGAATTATATACTTGTACTGCGGCATTATAAGCTTCTCTTCGTATCAGAACGGAGTTTTCAATTTCATCTAATTGAACCATTAATTGTTGGTAAGTTGTATTGGCTTTTAAATCAGGATATCGATTAGCTAACATTTGAACATTACCTAATATCTGAGAAGTTTGTGACGTGCGGGTAGCTGCGTTGCTAATGCTGTCACTTTCAGTAATGGTAAAGTGTGTAAGCTTTTCGTGATTCCCATAGCTCGAAGCAATATCAGAAAGTCGTTGTGCTATATCTTGTCTCTTTTTGACCGTAGCATAAATATTAGCCTGTGTCTGCTTAACATTTTCGGCTAAACCACGTAGTTTATTATAGGCAAAGAATAACCAACCGGTGATAAAAATTAGAATAATAATAATAGTTGATAGCATACATATCCTTATTAAATATCCAATAACTCTTATGTCTAACTATAAGATTGTTAAATTGATGATGCAAATTAACATAAAAATACAATTTTAACAACTAGTTGTTAATTATAAAATTTTTAAAACTGATTAAGTTTTAAGGAAAATTTAGATATTCGCATAGGATATTTCTTATTTTAGTTATCGCCATTTTTATTGATTTGAAAAGATAATTTTAGAAATACTTTTTTAGTAAATTAACGTGAGTTTTCAATACAAATTGAGTTAGAAGAATAAAATTCTAATTTGTGGTGACCGATTAAATTTCATTTTTTAGAGAAAACATAAGTTAATATAATCAAAAAGCAAATTATCGATTTGCTAATTCTTATTATATTAACTTATTGGCTGACATTATTTTGAACTAATAATTGCTCAAGTCTGATTGCCAAAGGATATACGGATCATAATCATCATCCCCATCAGGTAAAGCTCCTGTTTTTGGTGCCTGTGTAAAATCGGTTTCAGCTAATTGACCATTATCGAGATACTCTATTTTCCATATCAATAAATTCTTTCTGCTTTCGGGTTTATCAAGGTTGTAACTAATATGAGAAAGTGAATTATGATAAATAATTTGTCGCCAGCAAGCATCAGAATTTTTAATACAGTATTTGATACTAATTGGCTGATATTTTTTGCCATCTTTCAATAACACGGGTATGGCTTTTTGTTCTTGGCTATCAACAAAAAATGACAAAGAAAGATTATCGGCTAAATGAGCTTTATATTCAGTATAATCGGTATTTGTTTGTGATTGAGGTTGTTTTTGGAAACTATTTTGACTTTCATCTGCATAACTATTACTACCATACAAACTACATAAGAATAATATAGGAATGAATTTTTTCATGATATATTCCATTGTTTGGTTTAGTAAATTGGATTAAGTAATATAGCCAAATGATTAAAGGCTAATAGAAAAGCTATAACAAAAAAATTAGTTATAGCGTACTTAATAGAATAGCTTAAAAAGAAAATAATATGTAGTCATTTCTTGTTAGTGTAGTGATAACATAAGAAAAATTAACCAGTATTAATAAATATTAATCGCAATTTAAAAAAAGAGAATAATTTAAGTGATTAAGCCTTATATCAACCAATACCTTAACCTTATTCAAAAGCAAAAGAATAAAAATAATCAAACCAAATTAAACTCAAAACTAAATTGTTGCTGTCTGATAACGAATAATCTTTATCTTATAATTTAATTGTTTTGATTTGAGTAACTGTTAATAGGACAGTTATACAAGCCATCGTTATACGATTTTTAGTTTTATGAGATACGTATACCTAAATAATGTGGTTCTAAATATATCTTATGGACGCTTGAAGAATAGAAAACTAGGCTTTAAGGCTTTTTTTACTAGTTTTGATGTACTTTAAAGGATCTTGAAGAATGTTGTTGATTATTGAATTGGTGCCGTGGGAGGGACTTGAAATATGCCTTATAAATCCTTTTTATAAAGATTATTTTTTGTTTTGTTAGTTTAATGTACCCCCAAAATAAAAAATGACCCTATAAATTAAGCATTTTTATCTTGCTAAATTGAAAGGTTAAAAAATTAATTTTGAAATTTTGACGGCTTAAAGATTTGATTGGTGAGCGGTGTCCATTTTAAAAGTTGCAGACTATTACCTTATCCCCCATAAAAATTAAATTTTGTAAAAAAAGTGTTCACGGTGTTCACTATTTCTTTTAAGCCTTATTATAAAAGGATTTAGACGGTAAATACTTTAGGATTAACTATTTATTGGTGTTCACTTTAGGTATTCACTAAATAAAAAAACCGCTAAATAATAGCGGCTCATTATTATAATAATGATATTAATTATCTGATAAGTTATCCAACAAGTCAGATGGTGAAATATATGTTCTAACTTTGCTGTTTCCAATAAGTAATAATAGTTCTTTATCTTCCAGTCCTTTTAAATCAGATCTTGCTGTATTTTCAGATACACTATATTCAATACTTATCGATTTTGCAATAAATTGCCTACCTGGTTCTTTAGCTGCTTTTTTAAGAATATCAATTTGTCTAAAATTTAACTTTGATGCTATTTTAGAATTTTTAATTCTAGTTAAGAAATCCGCTAATTCTCGTTGCTTTCTCTGTAGATAACAATTTAATTCGTCAATAGAACGCATGATAATATCAATTTGGTGGTATAGAAAATAAGTAGTATCTAATTCATCATCTTCTACATATAAATAAGCTTTTGCATACTGTATTGGTGCGTTTTTAATTAATTTACTTATTGATGTATATTCAAATAACCAATAACCAGACTTCATCATAAACCAATAAAATAAGGCTCTTGCAGTTCTTCCATTTCCATCTCCGAAAGGATGAATAAAGCCAATAAAAAAATGTAACAATATTGCTTTAATTACTGGATGTATAAAAAACTCTCCTTCTTCACAATCATGACGAGTATTAACAAAATTACATAAATCACTCATCAAATCATAAAGTTCTTCTGCTTTAGGTGGCGTGTAAATGACTTCTTGTAGATGGTTTCTGACATAAATATCATCTGTTTGTCTAAACTCGCCACAGACAGCATTATTTTCTATTGCACCAGTTGTTGCTATTTCATGAAAACTGAGAATTAGCTCAATAGATAAACTTTCATTTTTCATTTCTAATGCTTTCTTCATCAATAAATAATTATTTAAAATCATAATTTCAGATTTATTTTTTGGTTTCCTATCTAATTCAAGCATTTTTTTGGCTATTCTTCTTGTTGTTGAAGCTCCTTCAAGCTGAGCCGATGAAATAGCTTCTTCCATAATTAAAGAATGAACTAAATATTTATTATTAATTCCATCCATCGATTCAGGATTATTCATCCCTATATAACCACTGGATTTTTTATCTATTGTATGGAGATCTCTTTGTAAAGAATCAGGAACACAAAATCTAAATTGATATTCTCCTATATTAATTAGTTTATTTGACTGTAATCTAGACATTTTAGTTGCAGCCCATGCTAAATCAATATCAATATTTTCATCGTTTTTTTTATATTTAAAGTCACTCCAATGAAGATACCGACCTTTTGCATCAGTTTCTTTAAATTTACCCATAGCATTAATTAAACTAATAGGATCAATAGTTTCCATGATTTTATTTAATGATTTGGCGTGTGATATTCTCATATTTAACTCAATTTAAAAAAATTGAGTTAAATGATATTATTTAATCATCATAAAGTAAAGGTTACATTTAATAAAGAATTTATCTTTATCAAAAAATGAAGGTTATTTTATAAAATTTAAACCATTTAATATTATGATTGATATTTTATGATTTGAGTTCAACATATTATTTACTTTCCTTATTGCTAAGTTTGGTAATGAGTAGATTTCTTTGATTGGTAGCGAAACAAGCCAAATCCCTTAATTGTATGAACAAATAACCCATATCACGCATATCATTTTTAAGGCTTTGCTCGGTATAATCTTCATTTTCACAAGCCCAGAACATTAAATTACCAATCGCACCGATTCCACCTAAAATCGATTGTTGCAGTTCTTCAAAATGGCTCTCTACTCGTGATAAATGTTCGACAGGAAAATCCGCCCTATAAAGATTTAAGACAGAAAGTAAATTAGACAGGTCAAGTTGCCCGTTTTCAGGGTATAGGGTATCATTACTATTAGCCATAGCATTACTCCGTATAATGTTTGTGGTTAGATGCTTCGATAGTGTTGGTAGCACTTCGAGGCATTGCTTTTT
The DNA here is from genome assembly GCF_026536675.1 of Gilliamella sp. B2717. Classification (NCBI taxonomy): domain Bacteria; kingdom Pseudomonadati; phylum Pseudomonadota; class Gammaproteobacteria; order Orbales; family Orbaceae; genus Gilliamella; species Gilliamella sp. B2717. The sequence continues at coordinate 68,838 of NZ_JAFNNQ010000096.1, forward strand.
AATGGTCTTACCTTTAGTGTGGTATAAACCATTAACTAATAATCTAACATAATGGTATAAACCAATGCAAGAAGAAAATAAAAAAAGAAGTTTTGATCGTTCCAAAAGTACATCTAAAATAATCCGTTTCGAAGACGATTTACTTGAACTAATCGAAAGACAAATATTACAAGAAAATAGTAACTTTAGCGCATGGGTCAAGGATGCTTGTCGTGAAAAGCTAGCTAAATCAAAAAAGAAATAGTCTTTTAACTTAATACCACTGATTAGTGGTATTGGTTTTATTCTCGCTATGGGTTCTTTATTATTATTCCCTTAAATTCCTTATTTTCTTTTTTTATGGACGTGCAAAACCTACTTTTTAAATTCAATATTAAATCTTGCCAGTATGTCGAAAAATTAAATTATTCCTAAAAAGTAGCTATTTGATTGGCTATTGCTAGTAGAAAATCTTCATTGCTAACCAAGAAGAAAGATTTCACCTTTTGGATAGCGTTAATCGTGCCGTTGCGATCTACTAAGTGATTATTTAGGGAGTGGATAGATTGCCCTATTGCTAGGGCTTTTAAATAGTTTAAATTAGCATTTAAGGACATAATGCTTCATCGCCCAATAACCGAATCATATAGCTTTTTGATAGCTTGATAAGCTCTGGTTTTCGTTTTTCGTAATCCCACCCCATATCAATTAATGTAATATTTGATTTTTCTAGGTAGGCTAGGTGATTAAGCTGCTGTTCATTAAGATAGTCGCGAATATCACCAGTGATATTATGTGCTTTTCTAAAATCCTTCGCAGACATACCAAGCACAATACCATTAATCATATTAAATTCATTAGTGTAGTGATATGTTTTAGTCTTTTTACCCTGTGATAACCTTTGTAAAGTTAATGCATCACGCATAGGACGGGTATAATTTGCCACCTCAATGCGTGCTTTTAACCGCTTAAGCTCTTTCTTTTGGATTACAGGCTCAATTTCCTTAAAATGTTGTTCACAACGAATAAAGTACTTTCTTATTGCTCTACTTTTTTCGTTGTTTTCAATCATTGCTAATACTTTAGCGGTTCCGATTGTCAGGATGTAATCTGTACTTTTACGATCTCCACCTCGCTCACTTGTCCATTTTATTTGTTGCTCGTTATTTGTGCTTTGATTCCTAAATTCTGATGAATCAATGATTAGAAAATCATCATTGTTAATAAGCCCATATTCTTTTATTCTTCCCTTTATCCAGGTTAAAAAATCATTTCCTACGTTTAAGTAATTATGCAAATCCTTTGCGCTAAATGTTTGCTGTAATTTGCCGTTTAATTGCGTTTCGGTTACTGGTACTAAATTAGTTATATTTGCCATTTTTTTCTCCAATTCTATCTGTTTATTCCCCATTTAGCTAAATTTAGGCAAGGGGATACCGTCAGCGCAAAAATGCGCTTTGTTTTTAAATAATTAACTAAATGGTTATCTTTTTATGTAGACACTTATAGCAAGATTGGCTATGATTGGAGGCGTCTAAGTTCCAATCGAAGCCCTTTACTATTTCGTCATATAAAGGGTTTTGCTTTATCTTCATTATGCCACCTCGCGATATTCTACTTTGCGAGATTCAAGCCAAGAATAAATTTCATCTGCTCGATAGCCAACACGGCGCAAGCCTATTCTGATTCTTTGGGGAAATGTTTCGTCTTTCTGTTCTAGCTTATAAAGGCTAGTGTCACTTATGAAGTGAAGTAAGGTTTTTACTTCTTTTTTGGGTAGGATTTGGATGTGCATTAGTTATATTCTCCTGTATCTAAAAGATAAATATAGAATATAACTGTATAAACAGACATGCATTACATTAAATATTAAAATGTACAATTAAACAATTTAATTGATTATTTAAAAAATAATTTATATCTTTCTGGAATGACTAATTCAAATGTTTCACTACTTTTAATTGAAGGCAATTTTAATCCTACTTGCCTTAAATAATTATCTATTGTTGCTTTTGTTGGGATAATATTATTTGATTGTTCCTTACTTAATAATTTAATGTAGTTTATTAGCTTCTCAGAAATAGTTGATACTTTACTGAAAGGATATTTTTCACGTGTAGCGATACCTACATCAATACAAAATCTTTTATAGTAGTTTTCTGGTCGTCCAGCAGATTCATATTCTGTATTAAGAGCAATTTTATTATTAGTATTTCCTCCTTCTAAGAATAGGTTTATCTCCTCTTGAGTAATAAGTAAATCTTTTATATCTAGTTTTACTGGGTAGGACGAGTTTATATCCACTTCAATAATATTATCTAAATCCTTAAATAGGGAATCCAAAAAAGAATTTGGGTTTTTCTCTGAAATTTGATTATAAATACGATCAGCAATAAAAAAACTATTCCTTGGGAGCTTAAACTGTGAAATAACTATTTCTTGTACAGGATACATTTGACATATAGAGAATTGTATTGCGAGCAATGTATTTATATTATTAATATCAATAAAATGATTGATAAATGGGTATTTATAATTGAATGAATCTTTATCGTTTTCTAATTTGAAAACCTCATCACGAGCAAATAAATCAGCAGCTATAAATCCATATTTTGTTTTTATACTCCTTCCATAAAAATCATCATGAACGAATAATTCTTCCAAAAATTTAAAACCACTATCTTGAACAGTATTTATTGATATTTGTCCTAAAGTAAGCATTTTTTCATTATGGTACCAGTCACTTCGGTAATTTGTTGGGAGAATATATTTGCTAGTCATTTTTTCGGTATAAAATACGCATAATTCTACTTTTTTACAGAAGCAAAAATATAATAAATCTTCAATATCTATATGATTTTCAAGTGATAACTTTTGATTTATTTTAATAACAGCTTTATCTAATGGATAAAATAACCTTTCTGGTAATGCCATACGCCCTCATGCCCCTAATAGAAATTTGCGCCAGTTCGCTATAGTTGCGAATGTTCGGGGATCAGCCTAGATGCAAATAATATTATAATATTCAGTTAGCTACATTATAGCACTGTGTTTATATTCATAAAGTCAAATTTGAGGTAGTGAATACTAATGAAAAGAGGGGATTTTATTTGCAGTGTTTTAAATAAAATTGTTTTACTTTATAAATGACAAATAAATCAATTTTATAACAAAAAGATTAAGATTATATTTAAAAGTAAAAATAGGTTTTAAGCCCTTATTTATGCTGATTTTGATGTGCTTTAAAGAATTTTGAAGAATGTTGCTGATTATTGAATTGGTGCCGTGGGCGGGACTTGAACCCGCATGCCCTTAGAGCACTACCCCCTCAAGATAGCGTGTCTACCAATTTCACCACCACGGCGCCGTAATTAATTTGGAATATCCGATGTCGGATTATCATTTGTTGTTTGTTGTGTTGCTTGTTCGCTTGTATTTTGTTGTGTTGTCACAGGCGTACTTTCATTCACATCAATGTGACTGAATTTACTGGTACCGACCATGTTAGATAACACAATGCTTAATGCAAAGAATAGCACACCTAAAACGGTAGTTGTACGTGTTAAAAAGTTACCACTGCCTGATGAACCAAATAAGGTTGCAGATGCACCTGCCCCAAATGAAGAGCCCATTTCAGCACCTTTACCACGCTGTATTAATACTAGTACAATTATTGCTAAAGCAATAACCAAATAACCTGCTATTAAAATTCCGTACATTTTAACCTGTCACTTTTTAAGTGTTATACAACAAAAATTTATAGATGCGGAATATTAGCGAAAGTGTGACAAACAAGCAAGTATATTTTCTTATTTTCTGTATTTATCGTAATCAATTGTATGTTTCCGGGGTAAAAATCAGTATAATGTCGCCATTTTTATTATAGTATCGTTGTTTTATGAAATTTATTGTTAAGCTGTTTCCTGAAATTACCATTAAAAGTGAATCTGTTCGTTTACGTTTTATAAAAATATTGACCAGTAATATTCGTAACATTTTGAAACGTCATATTGAAGACGTTGCGGTTATTCGTCATTGGGATTTTATTGAAGTCCGTCCAAAAGTTGCCAACAGTGAAGCGCAAATTCTTAATTTATTAATCCGGATTCCCGGTATTCATCATATTTTAGCGGTCGATGAGCTGCCTTATGTGGATATTCACGACATATTCGAAAAAGCATTGAATTACTATGCGCCGTTAATCGAAAACAAATCATTTTGTGTACGGGTTAAACGTCGAGGAAAACATGATTTTACCTCGATTGATGTTGAGCGTTATGTCGGTGGGGGGCTTAATCAATATGTTGCTTCATCTAAAGTGAAATTAACTCGCCCTGACATTACCGTTAATTTAGAAATTGATAAAGATAAGTTGTTGCTTGTTAAAGGTCGATATGATGGTATTGGTGGGTTTCCAACAGGCACACAAGAAGATGTGATTTCGTTAATTTCAGGCGGTTTTGATTCTGGTGTGTCAAGCTATATGCTTATTAGACGTGGCTGTCGTGTTCATTATTGCTTTTTTAATCTTGGCGGTAAGACACATGAAATTGGTGTTAAACAGATGGCGCATTATTTATGGGAGCGTTTTGGGAGTTCGCATAAAGTCCGTTTTATTGCTATCGATTTTGCCGACGTGGTAGGTGAGATTCTTGAAAAGGTGGATGACGGTCAAATGGGCGTTATTCTTAAACGAATGATGATTCGAGCTGCCTCAAAAATTGCTCAGCGCTATAAGGTCGAAGCGTTAGTGACTGGTGAGGCTTTAGGGCAAGTCTCAAGTCAAACTTTAACCAATTTACGCTTAATCGATAATGTCAGTGATACTTTAGTGTTACGTCCTCTTATTACGCATGATAAAGAAACTATTATTAATCTTGCTCGTCAGATTGGAACGGAAGATATTGCTAAAACGATGCCAGAATTTTGTGGTGTGATTTCGAAAAGTCCAACCGTGAAAGCAGTAAAAGAAAAAATTGAAGCCGAAGAGTTGAATTTTGATTTTTCTATTTTAGATAAGGCGGTTGACGAAGCTGAAAATATCGATATCCGCGAAATTGCTAAACAAGCCGATACAACTATCACGCAAGTAGAAACTGTTAGTAAACTTAATGATGAACATGTGGTTATTGATATTCGTTCCCCAGATGAACAAGAAGATCAGCCTCTTGAATTAAGCGATGTTGAAGTTAAGCTTATTCCATTTTATAAGTTGGCCACTCAATTCGGCGATTTAGATCAATCTAAGCAATATTTACTTTATTGTGCTCGAGGTGTAATGAGTAAATTACAGGCTTTATACCTTATTGAACAGGGTTTTTGTAACGTTAAAATATTTAAAGAATAAAATTGCTAAGAATTTTGTATATTGTTAGCACTTTTTGCATATATAATAACGGTAAGGAAAAAATAAAAGCTATATCAATAATAGGATTAATTTTAATTAAAATATAAATATTATGAATCAATAGGATTAAGAGGGTTGTAATGAACAAATTACTTGTAGTTGATGATGATCCAGAGATAGCCTCGTTGTTGTGTGAATTATTAGAATTAGAAGGATTTGAAGTTGTAACAGCTAATAATGGAGTACAGGCTTTAGATAAGTTTGATAATACCATTGATCTTATATTACTTGATATTATGATGCCTGAAATGAATGGATTAAGTGTTTTATCTCAACTTAGAAATAAATACACGGTTCCAGTTATTTTTTTAACAGCTAAAGACAACGAGTTTGACAAAATTATTGGACTTGAACTTGGTGCAGATGATTATATCTTGAAACCATTTAATGATAGGGAGTTAGTTGCGCGGATTAACGCACTATTACGTCGTAAACGTTGGGATAATTTAGTTGGTGGCTTTGGTGAGAAGTCTCTTCAATATACGATTGATAAATTAACCGTTAATCGAAAGCAACAATCTGTTTCTTTTGATGACAAATATATTGAATTAACAGGCACCGAATTTCAAATATTATTAAAACTTCTTGAAAATGCAGGAAAAATAATTTCTCGTGATACCTTGAGTGAAACAGTGCTTGGTAAAGAGTTTATTCCTCTTGCGCGTTCAATTGATGTTCATGTTTCTAATTTACGTAAGAAGCTTCCACCCCGTAGTGATGGCTTACCGTGGATTAAAACATTGCGATCTAAGGGCTATCTATTTGTCGTAGATCAGAATGATGATCTGTTACAAAGTTAGATGTTGTTTATTAAAAAGGTAAGAAGATATGTGGATTTTTGATCGTCTGACTATCCGAATATTCACTATATTCTTACTGACAATAGCTTTTTTTTTGATGCTGATTATCGTTTTGCCGACTCTGGATTCCCGAAATTTAACTTATTTGGCGAATAAAGAAAAAGAAACTGGCAATATACTCGCTAATCAGCTCGAAAAAGAGCTAATCAATGTTCCTAAAAATAGTTTTCGTTGGTGGATGCGTTTTATTGTTGTTATGGATAATCATCAAAAATCCGAACAATTCTTATTTATCTTAACACCCAATGAGCAAATCATAACCGCAGATACTAAAAACATAGATTTAGTAAAAAACTTTAGTGAAAAATCTCATAATGTTGATGATCCTGCTAAAAAGATTTATGGTTCGCAAGAAATCATCGGTCCATTTCTGGTTAATTACGCTAAAGAGCAATATAAATTGTATGTTTTACAACCAGCATCGGATATTCAATCACAGTTTGTTAGCCTTATCTTCGATCATCCCTTTTTGTTGTTAGCATTAACAATGTTAATTAGCTCGCCATTTTTACTTTGGTTATCTTGGAGTATCGCAAAACCAGCAAGACGTTTAAAAAGTGCAGCTGATCAGGTTGCTAAAGGTAATTTACAAGAGTGGCCAGATCTCGAAACAATTGGTTCTTCTGAGTATAAAGCAACAGGTGCAAGTTTTAACCATATGTTACGGGAACTGAAACGAATGCAAGAATCTCAGCAACGTTTGTTTTCCGATATCTCTCATGAATTACGAACACCATTAACACGTTTACAGCTTGCCGCATCATTATTGCGTCGTAAGCAAGGCGAAGGTACAGAAGTCACTCGTATTAATAATGAAGCCTTAAAACTCGATGCCATGATTGGTGATCTATTATCATTAGCCAGACATCAATATGATAATAATGAGATTCGGGAATTAAATAGTATTAATGTGTTATTTAAGCAAGTGCTTGATAATGCCACATTTGAAGCAGAACAAATTGGAAAAGATTTCTTAATTATGAATCCACCCAGCAATCAGACTATTTTGTGTTATCCTGCGGCGTTATGTAGTGCGCTTGAAAATGTAATACGCAATGCTTTTCGTTATTCAAATCATAAAATTGTGGTGGATTTTGTCGCGCATCATAAACACCTAACTATTACTATTGACGATGATGGGTTAGGGGTGGCAGATAATGAATTAGAACAGATCTTTAGACCCTTTTATCGTACCAGCGAAGCACGAGATCGTGAATCAGGTGGGACAGGTTTAGGTTTAGCTATTGTTTGTAATGCGATTACACGAGACCACGGAACTGTTAAAGCAGAGAAAAGTCCGTTAGGGGGACTAAGAGTTGTGATAGTATTGCCTATCCAAAATAAAAAATAGAAGAGAATTGTTGTGTCTAAAGCGCCATTAAATATTGTTTTGTTCGAACCCGAAATTCCTGCTAATACAGGTAATATTATCCGTCTTTGTGCAAATACGGGCTTTAATTTACATATTATTGAACCAATGGGATTCTTTTGGGATGATAAAAAACTTAGGCGTGCAGGATTGGATTATCAAGAGTTTGTCGATGTAAAACGTTATAAAAATATTCATCATTTTTTAGAATCAAACCAACTTGATTTAGCCACCCAAGTTTATGCATTAACCACAAAAGGGCAAAAGTCACATAGTGAAGTTAGTTATAAACACAATGACTTTTTAATGTTTGGCCCAGAAACACGGGGATTACCAGCTTCTATACTTGATGTGCTTCCACAAGATCATAAAATTCGCATTCCTATGTTAGCCAATAGCCGTAGCATGAATTTATCTAACTCCGTTGCGGTGGTAGTTTATGAATCATGGCGACAATTAGGTTATATCGGTGCTAAATAACTATTTAGTCGCTGTTTGAAAAACTGGAAATGAAGGATAAAAAAGAGTTTAGTTATTTTATCAATGTTGACAAGTAACTTTGTGAGCGTTGTTTTGAATATAGCCAGACTGTTTAAGCCTCGCTATATTCTTTCAATCGTTAAGGTACTTAACCGATTTTATTTAACACGTGAAACGTATTCGCCTGAACGTGTATCAACTTTAAGTACTTCACCAATTTGTACAAACAGTGGTACACGGACAACAGCACCAGTTGATAATGTTGCCGGTTTACCGCCAGTTCCTGCTGTATCACCTTTTAAACCTGGATCTGTTTCGATAACTTCAAGTTCAACAAAATTAGGTGGGGTAACGGCGATAGGTTGTCCGTTCCATAATGTTAAGATACATTCTGCTTGATCAACTAACCATTTAGCGTTGTCTCCAACCGCTTTCGCATCAGCAGATAATTGTTCAAATGTGTCGTTATTCATGAAGTGCCAAAATTCACCGTCGGTATATAAATAGGTTAAGTTCATATCGACAACATCGGCTGCTTCAACAGATTCACCAGATTTAAACGTTTTATCAACGGTTTTACCAGAAAGTAATTTTTTAATTTTAACGCGGTTAATTGCTTGCCCTTTTCCAGGTTTATAAAATTCGTTTTCAACAATTACGCACGGCTCACCATCTTGCATTATTTTAAGACCGGCTTTAAACTCATTAGTACTATAAGATGCCATAAAAGCTCCAACTATCATTCTGAATTACAAAAATGAGCCATATTATACAGCAAAAAGTTGAACTACCAAATAAAGATGACTGGATTTTTGATCTTGCTAATGTTGTGACCGATATCAAGCAACTTTATTGTTATTTAGATTTGGATCCAGATACGATTTCTATGTCAATGAAACAAGCGAAAAAACAGTTTCCGCTTCGAGTTCCTATGGCTTTTATTCATCGAATGAAGAAGGGTGACTATGCGGATCCGCTATTGTTACAAGTGCTTTGTAATGATAATGAAATGATTGAAGTTAGTGGTTTTAGTGCCGATCCGTTGCTAGAACAAGATAACGCCATTCCGGGATTATTGCATAAATATCACAATCGAGCCTTGTTGATGACTAAAACGGCGTGTGCAATTAATTGTCGTTACTGTTTTAGGCGACATTTTCCGTATCATGAAAATCAGGGTAATAAAAAAAATCTTACTGTTGCATTAGATTATATTGCGAATCATCCAGAACTTGATGAAATCATATTATCTGGTGGTGATCCATTAATGGCTAAAGATCATGAGTTGGATTATTTAATCAGTGAATTAGAAAAAATTAAGCATGTTAAGCGGCTACGCATTCATACCCGTTTAGCGGTAGTGATTCCTTCTCGTATTACCGCTACACTTTGTCGACTTTTTGCTAAAAGTCGTTTACAAATTGTTGTTGTCACGCATATTAATCACTCTAATGAAATTGATGATGATGTGTCACAAGCGGTTAATCAATTAAAGCAACATAATGTGACCGTTCTTAATCAAAGTGTGTTATTGAAAAATATTAATGATAATGTGACGACGTTAGCACAATTGAGTAATAAGCTGTTTGATAATGGTATTTTGCCTTATTACATACATTTATTAGATAAAGTACAAGGAGCTGCTCATTTTTTAGTAGAAGACAAGCACGCTAAACAATTAATGAAGCAGTTATCTGAACAGGTATCGGGCTATTTAGTTCCTAAATTAGCACGTGAAGTCGGCGGTGAAAAAAGTAAGCGAGTTCTAACTTTTAATGAATAATTTATTCGATATTAAAGGGTGACATGATATCTGATACTTACGGCAGTGATGGCTATTTTAGGTTATTTTTATATCATTTATCTTTTAAAATCTCATTGACGAAAAATAAAATAGCCTCTATAATTCCGACCTCTTTAATTAATGCTGTGGAGTTTTTACTCTACAACTTGTTGATAAATTAGATTTGGATATAAATCGTCATGAAACGCACATTTCAACCATCAGTATTAAAACGCAACAGAACTCACGGTTTCCGTGCACGTATGGCTACTAAAAACGGTCGTCAAGTTCTTGCTCGCCGTCGTGCTAAAGGCCGTGCTCGTTTAACTGTTTCTAGCTAATTTAAAGTTGAGTGACTAAACTCACTTTTCCTCGGGAGTTGCGCTTGTTAACTCCCTTTGATTTCAATTATGTTTTTCAAGAATCCACACGAGCGGGATCGCCTTTTCTTACGCTAATTACTCGTAAAAACCAGTTATCGCATCCACGTTTGGGATTTGCTATAGCTAAAAAGCAGGTTAAGCGAGCACATGAGCGTAATCGGATCAAACGACTTGCTAAAGAGTATTTCCGTCATCATCAACATCAATTACCTAACATTGATTTTATTTTAATGGCGAAGCAACCTGTTATAGAATTAGATAATCAACAACTTTTCGCTACATTAGATAAACTATGCCAAAAAATTGTCGGCAAACACCAGATGTGAACAAAATTTTATTGATTATCAAACAGCATGTAATGGCTTGTAAATTATTGATAATAAATATTTTTGTTTTAATGATTCGTGTTTATCAAAAAGTCATTAGCCCTTTATTTGGTCCAAAATGTCGCTTTACCCCAACGTGTTCTCAGTATGCAATAATTGCGCTAAGACGCTTTGGATTATTAAAAGGAGGTTGGCTAACAGTAAAACGTGTATTAAAATGTCACCCTTTACATGAGGGAGGAGAAGATCTTGTTCCTCCTAATATTAAAAACAATAGAGAAAAACACTAATGGGATCTCAACGTAATATTTTAGTTATTGCTTTACTTTTTGTATCGTTTTTTATTTGGAAGGCTTGGGAAGAGGATCATGCCCCTAAACCACCTATTACCAATCAAATGACACAACATGTTAGTGATAATGATTCGAATGATGCTTCACTGCTTGGTAAGAGCATTATTGTTAAATCTGATGTTCTTTCACTTACCATTAATACTTACGGCGGTGATGTGCAAGCGGCTCAATTATTAAAATATGAGCAGACTCTCCATTCAGGTACACCTTTCCAATTGTTAACCTCACGTCCTGATTATGTTTATATTGCTGAAAGTGGTTTAACCGGTAAAGATGGCCCTGATAACGCGACGCAAAACTCTCAACGTCCTGTTTATCAAACAGCGCAGACCGAATATACGTTAGCTGACGGGCAAGATGAACTGCGCGTACCGCTCAGTTATCAAATCAATGGCGTGAAATACACTAAATATTATGTGTTACATCGTGGCAGTTATGCAATTGATGTTGAGTACGCAATTGATAACCAAAGTTCAACGCCTGTTGAAGTTGCGATGTATGGGCAGTTAAAACAGACTATTGAGTTACCACATGATGCCGTGACTGAAGGTGGTGGTGGATTAGGGCTAAGTGCTTTCCGTGGTACGGCTTACTCTAGCGCTGATACAAATTATAGCAAATACAGTTTTGACGATATTAAAAATAAAGCATTATCTATCGAAACAACAACAGGCTGGGTTGCGATGTTGCAACACTATTTTGCATCGGCTTGGGTTCCAACACAGGAACAGAAGAATTTATTCTATTCTCGAGCTGCGGCGAAGAATTCGCAAGCAACCATTGGTTTTAAAGGTGAATCCACGACAGTGCAAGCAGGCAGTACGCAAACGATTAGTGCAAAATTGTGGTTAGGGCCTGAAATTCAAAGTGAATTAAAGCAAACAGCAAAACATCTTGATTTGATTGTGGATTATGGTTGGTTATGGTTCTTATCTCAACCTCTATTTTATTTATTGAAATTTATCCAAAGTTTTGTTGGTAATTGGGGAATTGCAATTATTGCTATCACGTTTATCGTTCGTGGTATTTTATTCCCATTAACACGCGCGCAATATCGCTCAATGGCTAGAATGAAGTTATTACAACCTCGTTTACAAGCGTTAAAAGAGCGTTATGGTGATGACCGACAAAAAATGGGCATGGAAACCATGGCGCTTTATAAGCAAGAAAAAGTGAATCCGTTAGGGGGTTGTTTACCACTATTGATTCAAATGCCAATTTTCTTGTCATTATTCTATATGTTAGGTAATAGTGTCGAACTCCGTCATGCGCCATTTGCCCTTTGGATTCATGACTTATCAGCACAAGATCCATATTATATTTTACCGTTATTAATGGGTGGGACAATGTTCTTAATTCAGAAGATGTCACCAACACCTGTCACAGACCCATTACAACAAAAATTGATGACCTATATGCCATTAATCTTTACAGTATTCTTCTTATGGTTCCCATCTGGCTTAGTTTTATACTATATTGTCAGTAATTTATTTACGATTGCGCAGCAACGTATTATCTATTGGGAATTAGAGAAAAAAGGTCTTCACGAAAAGAAAAAGAAATAATGAGAATTTGAAGGAGGAGTAAAATCCTCCTTTTTCGTATCTGTTTTTGAGTATTAATTAATTATGAATATACAGCAACAATTACATTTAACCGGAGATGAAAAGGGATATTGGTTTGTTAGTCAAAATGGGCGTCTATGGTTACCGAATGGTAAAGTGCCGTTTGGACAAGCAAACGAACTGGGTTTTACTCAAGAGCTTGCACAACCAATCGGGGAATGGAATGGACAAACGGCTTGGCTTATTTGCAAGCAAATGAAAAACTCTATGAGTTCTATTCGATCTTTGCTTACCTATGAAGCCGATCAATCATTATTCCATATGGCAGGGCGAGCAGTTCAATTATCTGAATTTTATCGTTCTCACAAGTATTGTGGCTATTGTGGAAGCAAGATGTATATCAGTAAGACGGAATGGTGTTGTATGTGTGATAACTGTAAAGAGCGTTATTATCCACAAATCTCACCTTCTATCATTGTTGCTATTCGAGACAAAAATAAAATTTTACTTGCAAAGCATGTTCGTCATAATCAGGATGATTTATATACTGTCTTGGCGGGATTTACTGAAATTGGCGAAACAATGGAAATGGCCGTTAAGCGAGAAGTTTTCGAAGAATCCAAGATACAAATAAAAAATATCCGTTATGTGGCATCACAACCGTGGCCATTCCCTAATTCGCTAATGATGGCGTATTTAGCTGATTATGACAGCGGAGAGATACAAATAGATAAAAACGAATTAGTTGATGCTGGTTGGTATCATTATTCCAATCTTCCTAAAATCCCAGAATATGGCACAATAGCAAGACGGTTAATCGAAGATACTATTGCGCTATGTCGTGATTACGATAAATTTGGTGAAGATTAAAGTTGTTTTATCGGTTTAATGAATATTTTTAAGTTTAAACGTTTTCATTTTGTTTTCTTAAAAATATTCATATTTTAGTGACGGCTACACCATACCGCTAATGCATTACAATCCCAGTTTTTCATCATGTCACACCATGCAGAACGCCAACGTCTGACAGTGTTACTGCTAAAATTCATCTTTTTTTCGATTTGTAAATTATTTTCACCTGATACTAATAAATCGATAAATTGTAACCATAAGTCTGCTCTAGGTAATTTATTTAATTGGGTATCACCTAAAATATTAAAACTTTGTCGGCAACGTTTACATCTATAGCATGTTCGTGTTCCGACTTTGGTTGTTTCTGATGATCCACAATGGAGACAAGTAGGCGTTTTTTCATTGAGTAATGCCATTATTTTGGAGTTCATGACTTGATGTTGTTCTTCTAAGGTTGTGGTGATTTTGGCTTGTTTATTATCGGTATACCACCTGTATAAACAAGTATAATTTATTTTTAAATATTGAATGATTGCATGATCGCGTCGTATAACTTTTTCAAGTGAACATGCTAATTTTTTGGCAATATATTGATAGCTTTTATTTTTTATACGGTAAGTGAATATTATTTCTAACCAATTAAATGGTGTCAAACGATTGAAAGGAGTATTCGTCGCCGCGGTAGAATACTTATTGCATGCTTTACAACGATAAGTGTTGGTCGGGTTTGTCCGAATCAAATAAAAATCGCTTTTACCACAAAATGGACATGCTTCAAAACGTTGCAGAGTTATTCTTCTTAAGTTATGAAGAAAATTATTAAGATCATTGTGTAATTCAGATGGAACTAATTCATAAATCATTTATTACTCCCTAATCACTTGCTATCACAAATATTATCAGATATTTAGCTTAACAAGTAGGTGAGCTAACACTTTTTTACATTATTCTGATTTGTAAATTTTGAAGTTTTTTTAAGAAATTTTTTCTCGATATTGAAATTTTAAGAAAACTAAATTAATGGACGATTAACAATTAAGATGATTTTAAAATCTAGATATTTTATAATAGGTTAACTAATTTTATGTTTATCAAAATCTTAAATAAAGAGGCGGGTAAAAATCGACATGCAAATCTATGCATGTCAATTTTATAAATGGCTAAAATTAATTTTGTTAAGTGTTATTTAACCATTCGGCGACTTGTTTAGAGAAATAGCTTAATATGCCATCTGCACCAGCGCGTTTAAAGCAGAGTAATGATTCCATAATTGCTGATTTTTCTTCTAACCAATTATTTTCAATTGCTGCTTTTAACATCGCATATTCCCCAGATACTTGATAGGCAAAAGTCGGAACGGCAAAGGTGTCTTTCACTCGGCGAATAATATCAAGATAAGGCATGCCGGGTTTTACCATGACCATATCAGCACCTTCACTTAAATCTTGATAAATTTCTTGCAAGGCTTCATTGCTATTCGATGGGTCAAGTTGATAAGTTTTTTTATTTCCACCTTTTATATTTTTAGCTGAGCCGACTGCATCTCGGAAAGGGCCATAAAAACTCGAGGCATATTTGGCGGAATAAGCCATTATTTGCGTATTATGAAAACCTTGGGCTTCGAGTTCGTCACGAATTGCGCCAATGCGTCCATCCATCATATCGCTTGGTGCGATAATATCAACACCAGCATGAGCTTGCATCAAGGCTTGTTTAACAAGTGTTTCGACAGAAACATCATTTAGAACATAACCATGTTCATTAATTATACCGTCTTGTCCATGAGTAGTATAAGGATCAAGTGCTACATCGGTTAATATGCCAAGCTCAGGAAATTCTCTTTTTAATGCACGTACGGCTTTTGGGACTAAACCATTTTCATTATAAGCTTCTTCTGCAAGAAGCGATTTTTTTTCAGGTTCAATAGCGGGAAATAAAGATAAAACCGGAATGCCTAATCGAACAATTTGTTCGGCTTCTTTCAATAACACATCAATGCTCATTCTGTTTACACCTGGCATAGATGCAACCGGTTGAGTAATCTGATTTCCTTCAACAATAAAAACCGGATAAATCAGGTCATTAACACTTAAATTATTTTCTGCAATTAGACGTCGGCTAAAATCTTGTGCCCGATTACGTCTGAGTCGGCGCTTAGGATATTGACCTGTAATAAATGGTGACATAAAAGCTCCTGCTTATTTTTTCTTATTAAAATTAGAGTAATTATCTGATGCCAAAAGATGTTTAGCAAATTAATTTGCTGTATTAGAATAAATCAAATTTTTACTTTACAACATACGTTGATTAGAGGTAAAATTGCGCACTAATTTTTAGTCCTTTGTGATATTAACCAATTTTGAGGTGAGAGGCACATGCCAGTAATTAAAGTACGTGAAAATGAACCTTTCGATGTAGCATTACGTCGTTTTAAACGTTCTTGCGAAAAAGCAGGAGTTTTAGCTGAAGTTCGTAACCGTGAATTTTACGAAAAACCAACGACAATTCGTAAACGCGCTAAAGCAGCGGCTGTTAAACGTCATGCTAAGAAATTAGAAAGAGAAAACGCTCGTCGCACTCGTTTATATTAATATTTTTGCGATTATTTATACTTAAAATTTAAATTGATATAAAAATCAATTTGTTATATTTTTAATATAAAGAATTCTTACAAGCCGTACACAAGGTACGGCTTGTTGTCTTTCTAAAATGCCAATATTGGTTGAACGTTCATTATGAAAGGTCAAATTCCTCGCGATTTTATTTTAGAACTGATAGCTCGATCTAGCATTCTAGATGTGATCAGTAAACGTGTTAAAATGAAAAAACAGGGAAATAACTATTTTGGTTGTTGTCCTTTTCATGATGAAAAAACGGCTTCTTTTTCGCTTAACGAAAAAAAACAGATCTATTATTGCTTTGGCTGTGGCGCGACGGGTTCTGTCGTCACTTTCTTGATGCAATATGAACGTTTATCATTTCCAGAAGCTATTGAAGAGCTAGCCAATATGCAAGGGATTCGTGTCCCTTATGTCGATAGTGAAAACAAGCAAATCGACCAATCCAAACATATTGAATCTCGAAATATTCGCCGAGATTTATATACATTAATGGCTAAAATTACCCATTTTTATCAGCAACAATTAGCCCAACCAACATCAACAGATGCCAATCAATATCTTGAACAACGCGGATTGAATGCCGAAATTATCAATCGGTATAAAATTGGTTTTGCGCCAAATGAGTGGCGATTAACCTTACAAAACGTGGTTAAAAGCAAAGCAGAAGCCGAGCTTTATAATCAAGCTGGTATGTTAGTCACGAATGATAATGGTAACCAATATGACCGCTTTCGTGGTCGAATTATGTTCCCGATTCGTGACAGACAAGGTAATGTGATTGCCTTTGGTGGGCGAACGATTATCAATGATAATGCGAAATATATCAATTCACCCGAAACGCCTATTTTTCATAAGGGGTTTCAGTTGTATGGTCTTTATGAAGCACAAGAAGTGAATCGTAATCCTAAACAACTGATGGTGGTTGAAGGATATATGGATGTTGTCTCGCTTGCCCAATTTGGGATAGATTATGCAGTTGCGGCACTTGGTACAGCGACATCTGAAGAGCATATTAAGCTGTTATTTAGAGCAACAGATTCTGTCCTATTTTGTTATGACGGCGATAATGCTGGGCGTAGTGCAGCATGGCGAGCACTCAATGTTTTATTACCTTGCTTAATTGACGGTAAAGAGATAACTTTTGCTTTTTTACCACAAGATGAAGATCCGGATAGTCTGGTTCGAAAAATAGGTAAAGATGGATTTGAGTCCTATTTACAAACGGCACCAAATTTATCTAAGTTTTTATTTGATGAACTTTTGAAACAAGTTGATTTAAAAACGCCTGAAGGAAAATCTAAATTAAGTTCACTCGCTTTACCTTTAATTGATCAAGTAAAAGCAAAAGCATTCCGTTTAAACTTGTTGCAACAATTAGGTAAATATTTGGGTTTACTTGATGTGTCTCAGCTTGAGCAATTATTGCGTGCAAGTCGCACTAAAAACGATACAAACACGGTGGTTAATACGCCTGTGTCTCAGGTAAAACTTACTACTATGCGTATTTTAATCGGCTTATTAATTCAGTACCCTTATCTTGCTAAGCTAGTCACCGATATTAAAGCTATCAGTCAAGTGAAAATGGCGGGGATTGAAATTTTTATTGAACTACTTGAATTATGCCAACATTACCCAAATATAACTACTGCACAGATCTTAACTGAATATATTGATAAACCGTTTTATAAGCAACTAAATCGGTTAGCAATATGGGAGCACCATTATCAAGACAATCAAATAGAGTCAATTTTTTCGCATACGTTAAAAGAGTTATATGATAATATACTCGCCCAACGGCAAGATGAACTGATCGCAAAAGAGAGAGTCTCCGGCTTAAGTACCGCAGAGAAAAAAGAATTAGCGACACTTATACTTGTTTTATCGAAAAAAGACTAAATATTGGGTATATGTAGAACCAAATTTTACCGCGTTTTACATATATAATATACATGACCGAACAACTTTAATGTGGATACCTTTATGGAGCAAAATTCTCAATCACAGCTTAAACTCCTAATCATTCGAGGTAAGGAGTTAGGATATTTAACCTATGCTGATGTCAACGATCACTTGCCTGAAGAGATTATTGATTCAGATCAGATTGAAGATATAATCCAAATGATTAATGACATGGGGATTCAAGTGCTTGAAGAAGCCCCAGATTCTGATGACTTATTACTTTCAGACAATGTCCCTGATGAAGAAGCCGTTGAAGCAGCAACGGCATTGGTATTATCAAATGTTGAGTCAGAAATTGGTAGAACAACCGATCCCGTCCGTATGTATATGCGTGAAATGGGGGCAGTTGAACTACTAACTCGTGAAGGCGAAATTGATATAGCCAAACGTATTGAAGATGGGATTAACCAAGTTCAAACGTCGGTATCAGAATATCCAGAAGCAATTACATATCTTTTAGAACAATATAATTTAACCGAAAGTGGTGAGGTACGATTATCCGACCTAATCACTGGTTTTGTTGATCCTAATGCTGAAGGATCAGGTGATGCACTTCCTGAAGATTTAGAAGAAACTGAAACAGACATCGATCTTGATGACAGTGATGAAGAAAGTGAAGACGAAGATGGCGATTCTTCAGCAGATGATGATGTCTCTATCGATCCTGAAGTTGCACGTGCTAAATTTGCTGAATTAAAAGAGCAACACGATAAAACATCAGAAGCGATCAAAAAATACGGACGAGCTCATAAAAAAGCGCAAAAAGAGATCGAAAATTTATCTGAAATTTTCAAACAATTCCGTTTAGTTGGTAAGCAGTTTGATATTCTTGTCAACAATATGCGAAGCATGATGGATCGCGTAAGAGCACATGAACGTGTCATTATGAAGATCTGCGTTGAACAATGTAAAATGCCGAAAAAACAATTTATGACGTATTTTACTGGTAATGAAAACAATATGAGCTGGTATACGAAAGCGTCAAATGCGAAAGGTGCTTTTGCTGCCAACTTAAATGCGTTTGAGGATCAAGTTGCAGAGCAAATTGAAGCATTGAAAAAAATCGAAGCTGAAACCAATCTTTCTATCGAGCAGATTAAAGATATTAACCGTCGTATGTCTATCGGTGAGGCGAAAGCTCGTCGTGCCAAGAAAGAGATGGTTGAAGCAAACTTACGTTTAGTAATCTCGATTGCTAAAAAATATACAAACCGTGGTTTGCAGTTCTTAGATCTTATCCAAGAAGGTAATATTGGTTTGATGAAAGCAGTTGATAAGTTTGAATATCGTCGTGGTTATAAATTTTCAACCTATGCAACTTGGTGGATCAGACAAGCGATTACTCGTTCGATTGCGGATCAGGCAAGAACTATCCGTATTCCAGTACATATGATTGAAACGATTAATAAATTGAATCGTATTTCACGTCAAATGTTACAAGAAATCGGTCGTGAACCAACGCCAGAAGAGTTGTCAGAGCGTATGCAAATGCCTGAAGACAAAATACGTAAAGTACTGAAGATTGCCAAAGAACCAATCTCAATGGAAACCCCTGTCGGTGATGATGAAGATTCACATTTAGGGGACTTTATCGAGGATACGGCTCTCGAGCAACCATTAGATGCGGCAACATCAGAAAGTTTACGTAGCGCAACACGTGATATTCTTTCTGGGTTAACCCCTCGTGAAGCAAAAGTATTACGTATGCGGTTTGGTATTGATATGAATACCGATCATACGCTTGAAGAAGTTGGTAAACAGTTTGATGTAACACGTGAACGTATTCGTCAAATTGAAGCGAAAGCACTGCGTAAATTGCGTCATCCTAGCCGTTCAGACGTATTACGTAGCTTTTTAGAATAGTCTTTTTTATTTGTAACTATATCGCCACAATTGTGGCGATTTTTTTTAACTTTTTAACTTGATAACTATGAATATATTACAACGTCTTAAAATAGATCCGTTTTTATTAATTCTGATTTGCGTTGTACTTACTGCTAGCGTGTTTCCTTGTAAAGGTGAAACTAAAACTGCTTTCGAATACCTCACCACCTTTGCTATTGGTCTACTGTTTTTTATGCATGGCGCAAAGCTCTCTTTTCAAGCAATCGTTATTGGCATTAAAAATTGGCGGTTACATTTGCTGATTTTTATCACCACTTTTGTGGTTTTTCCGATTTTGGGCGTCATGATGCAATTATTGGTGCCAACGTTTCTCTCTGAAAATCTATATTTAGGGTTTGTCTATCTTTGCGTTCTACCTGCCACCGTTCAGTCCGCCATAGCTTTTACTTCAATTGCAAAAGGTAATGTTGCAGCGGCTATTTGTAGTGCTTCAGCCTCGACGTTATTAGGTGTCTTTATCACACCTGTATTAGTTGGCTTATTGATGCATACACAGGCTGTTGCATCAATGAATATCATGGATGCCATTAGCTCAATTATGCTCAAGTTAATGTTACCTTTTATTATTGGTCATTTATCCAGACGCTATATTGGCAAATGGGTCGACAAATATAAAAATATTATTTCTAAAACCGATCGTTTATCTATTCTTTTAGTGGTTTATGTGGCATTTAGTGATGCGGTTGTAAATGGAATTTGGTCACAAGTTGGCGTGTTATCACTATTGAGTGTTATCTTTTTTTCTATTTTATTATTAATTCTTGTATTATTGTTTACTACCTATAGTGCAAGATTATTAGGGTTTAATAAAGAAGATGAAATCACGATTGTATTTTGTGGGTCAAAAAAGAGTCTTGCAAGTGGTATTCCCATGGCAAGTGTGATTTTTCCTATCTCGATTATGGGAATGATGATTTTACCTTTAATGATTTTTCACCAAATTCAATTGATGATTTGTGCCTTTTTAGCCGCTCGTTATGCGAAGCGAAAAATATAAAAATTATTTTGCTCATTGCCTTATTCTCAAGGATAATAGAGCCGCCATTAACTACAGAAAGATATATTATGTTTCATCTATTTGCTGATTTAGAATTTTCAACAATTATATTATTAGTCTTTGCATTGCTTTTTGTTCTTTTTTACGAAGCAATTAATGGATTTCATGACACCGCTAATGCTGTGGCAACTGTCATTTATACAAGAGCATTGAAAGAACAACTCGCTGTTTTTATGGCTGGCGTGTTTAATTTTTTTGGTGTGCTTCTGGGTGGGTTAAGTGTTGCTTACGCAATCGTTCACCTTTTACCAACCGATTTATTACTCAATGTTAGTTCAGCGCATGGACTGGCAATGGTCTTTTCAATTTTATTTGCTGCCATTATTTGGAATTTAGGAACATGGTATGTCGGTATTCCTGCATCAAGTTCGCACACCTTAATTGGTTCCATTATTGGGGTTGCACTTGCTAACGCATTTATCATGGATACTTCAATTATTGAAGCACTCAATATTCCTAAAATGATTCAAATCTTCCTGTCATTGATTGTTTCCCCACTTGTAGGGCTAATCATTGCCGGTTTAATGATATTTTTATTGCGTAAATACTGGACTCGTAAAGGTCAAAGTAAAAAAAGCAGTAAAAAAAGAGAACGTATTTTTATGACGCCAGAACAGCGTGAAAAGCTCTATGGTAAGAAGAAACCCCCTTTTTGGATCCGTATCATGTTAATTATATCAGCAGCAGGTGTTAGCTTTTCACATGGTGCGAATGATGGGCAAAAAGGCATTGGTTTGTTAATGTTAGTTCTAATGGGAATTGCACCAGCAGGCTTTATTGTGAATATGAGTGCATCTACTTATGACATTACCAATACGCGTAATGCAATTCACAATATTGAAGAGTATTTTGTTTCACATCAAAAAGATTTAACCAGCGTAATTGGTCATCAACCCGTTATCGATTCGACAATTCCTACAACTGATATTAATCAATATCACTGCGACTACTCTCGTTCGTTTATGACGATAAGTATTGCTAATTCATTATTTAATAAACTTAATGATTATGAAGCATTAACGGTCGATCAACGTTCACAAGCGAGACGTATTTTACTTTGTTTATCCGATACTGTATCGCATGTTGCAAAACAACCTAATGTTTCTACTGAAGATAAACAATATCTAAAATCTTTAAATAATGATTTACTCAAAACCGTTGAGTATGCACCTGTTTGGATTATTATTGCTGTTGCTTCAGCACTGGCATTAGGCACCATGATTGGTTGGCGACGTGTTGCAATCACCATTGGTGAAAAGATTGGTAAAAAAGGGATGACTTATGCACAAGGTGTGTCAGCGCAAATTACAACCGCATTATCAATTGGTATCGCCAGTTATACAGGAATGCCTGTATCAACAACACAAGTTCTTTCTTCATCGGTTGCCGGTACCATGATCGTTGATGGTGGTGGGGTACAAAGCAAAACGATAAAAAATATTGCATTAACTTGGATTTTAACATTGCCAATTTCAATTTTGCTATCTGGATCACTTTTTTGGCTTGCTCAAAAATTAATTTAGTAGTAAAAAAGAAGATATTAATTTTACTTTTAATCTGAGCGCCAAAAAAGAAAGGAGTAAAGAACAATGGCTTATAAACATATATTAGTCGCAGTGGATTTATCACCTGAAAGTGAAGTGCTTGTTGAAAAAGCGGTATCAATGGCAAGACCTTATAATGCTCAAGTCTCATTGATTCATGTTGGTATTAATTATTCTGATCTTTACACAGGTTTAGTTGATATTAATATGAATGATATGAAGGATAAAATTACCGAGGATGCCCATATTGCTTTAAATAAATTAGCTGATGATGCCGGTTATCCTATTGCTCATACATTATCAGGCAATGGGGAGTTTGGTCAGGTATTGATTGAAGCTATTCATGAATTCAACGTCGATCTTGTTGTATGTGGTCATCATCAAGATTTCTGGAGTAAATTAATGTCTTCCGCTCGTCAACTTATTAATAATACACATATTGATACTTTGATTGTTCCATTAAAAGATGAAGAGCCCGCTGAACAAGTCGCGAAAGAAAAACTTAACGATCAACCCGCTTAAATAGCGGGTTTTTTATTCTTTACACGTTACTGTAAAACAATGCTACCGATTCTTATTTCATAAGTTAGATGAGTGTAAGATGGCTACTTTGCCATTTTTTGATAAGGCATGTTGGCGTTTTCAGGGCTATACTCAAAGGTCTAAATTAATCAATAAGGAGATTTACGATGAATATTGCATTAGTGACAGGGGCATCTTCAGGTTTTGGTCAAGCAACGTGTCGTAAGTTAATTGCTGATGGTTACAAAGTTATCGGAACTGCTAGGCGAGAAGATAAATTAAAAAGTCTTGCCAGCGAACTGGGGTGCAATTTTTTACCATTGGTTTTAGATGTGACCAAAAAAGATGCGGTAGAATCCCTATTGTTACAACTTCCTAAAGAATTTCAACCCATTGATATCCTCATTAATAATGCCGGCTTGGCGTTAGGGCTCGAACCTGCCTATCAAGCTAATTATGACGATTGGGAAACCATGATTGAAACAAATATTATTGGCTTAGTGCATTTAACTCATCAAATCTTACCGGGAATGGTTGAGCGTAATTTTGGTTATATTATTAATCTTGGATCCGTTGCGGGGAGTTATGCCTATAAAGGTGGCAATGTGTATGGTGCATCTAAAGCCTTTGTAAAACAATTTAGTGCCAATTTACGAACAGATCTACTGGGTAAAAAAATTAGAGTGACCAATATTGAACCGGGATTATGTGGTGGAACTGAATTTTCGAATGTGCGATTTCATGGTAACAATGAACAAGCCGCTGCTGTTTATAAAGGTGTGGATTATATTACACCTGACGATATTGCCAATACCATTTCATGGTTAGTCAATACACCACCACATTTTAATGTGACTTCGATTGAAATTATGCCTGTGGCTCAAGCTCAAGCAGGATTATCAGTATTTAAAGAGTAAAAACAAAATAAATTAATTGTTTTTTAGAATAGTAAAAAATTAAGTTTAGTAAACAAAATAGACTTGCACTTAAGCTAATGGATTGCTATTCTTTTATCCTATAATTTTGATTAAGGTTTATGGCAATGACTTTCTCTGAAGTAACAAAAACATTTGCGACAAGTTTGCCGGGCACAGATAGTTATGTCAAACTGCGTAAAGCTATGCGCTCATTAATTCAAGATGATCCAAAAAATGCTGCTGTGTATTTTTTGATTTTTGGGTTTGCGCGAACTTATGTCATGTTGTATGAAGATCAGGAAGTATCACCCCAGTTTGCCGAAGATAATCAAAAATTGATGTTATCGTATTTAAATATACTTGATGAAGCATTGAAAAAACAAGATGCACAAAGCATATATCAAGCATTGAACAAAGTGGTCAATGAATACGAAAATAGCAAAAAAGTATTTTGATATAGCAGCCCGACATGAAAATGTCGGGCTGTTTTATTTTGAATAGCAATAAAAACAGAGTAGGGAATATCATGAACATAATAATGACAATCACAGGCATTATTATCACCTTAGGCACCATTATGCGATCTAGGGCGGGTTGATATTTTTCTAAAAAATATAAGAAAACCCGCCAAAAAAGGCGGGTTTTTATTTTGTATTGAAGATATGAGGTTCAAAATTTCTTATAAGATGAAACGACTTCAGGCAAGATAAGAAAAAAATCTTATTTAACTGCAATGAGTTTTTATCAGACGTTTTGGCTCAATGGTATTTTGGATGGTCAATGACATAACTTAGGATAGTAAGGGTGGGTGTGATATGAAAGTATTAAAATTTGGAGGAACATCTGTCGCTAATGCAGAACGTTTTTTACGAGTAGCAGAAATTATTGAGAATAATGCTAAACAAGAGCAAACAGCGACAGTATTATCGGCGCCGGCAAAAATCACTAACCATTTAGTAGCGATGGTTGAGAAAACGGTTGATGGGAAAGATATTAAAAATAACCTTTATGAAGCGGAAAAAATCTTTGCGGATTTGTTAGAAGGTCTTTCAAAAGCACAACCAAATTTTGCTTACGAAGCCATGAAACATTTTGCATTAAATGAGTTAAATCATATCAAACAGCTACTTGAAGGTATTCGTTTATTAGGACAATGCCCCGATAGCATCAATGCTTCTATCATTTGTCGAGGTGAAAAACTCTCTATTGCCATTATGCAAGCACTGCTTAAAGCAAAAGGGCATTTAGTCACGGTTATTGATCCAGTGGCAATGTTAATTGCAGAAGGTGACTACTTGGAATCAACGGTTGATATTGCTCAATCCACACATCGAATTAGTGATATGCAAATCCCTGAAGACCATATAATATTGATGCCTGGTTTTACCGCCGGAAATGATAAAGGGGAACTCGTTGTGCTTGGGCGTAATGGCTCTGACTATTCCGCTTCCGTATTAGCGGCTTGTTTGCAAGCTAGTTGTTGCGAGATTTGGACGGATGTCGATGGCGTTTATACTTGTGATCCTCGTATTGTACCGGATGCGAAATTACTCAAGACTATGTCTTATCAAGAAGCCATGGAGCTATCTTATTTTGGTGCCAAAGTGCTTCATCCAAGAACTATTTTACCTATTGCTCAGTTCCAAATACCTTGTCTTATCAAAAATACCAATAATCCTGATGCGCCGGGAACATTGATCGGTGCCAATGTCGTTGACTCAACGACACCAGTAAAAGGCATAACTAATCTCAATAACATGGCTATGATTAATGTATCTGGCCCTGGTTTGAAAGGGATGGTTGGCATGTCGGCACGGGTCTTTGCTGCCATGTCTTATGCCGGTATTTCGGTAGTACTCATTACGCAATCTTCATCAGAATATAGTATTAGCTTTTGCATTCCTCAAACAGAATTATATCGAGCTCAAGAAGCATTAAATGATGAATTTTATTTAGAATTAAAAGATGGATTACTGGAGCCGATTGAAGTAATTGATAAGCTTGCTATTATCTCGGTGGTTGGTGATGGTATGCGCACGCTACGAGGTCTATCAGCTAATTTCTTTACTGCTTTGGCGCGAGCCAATATTAATATTGTGGCTATTGCTCAAGGTTCATCTGAACGCTCAATTTCGGTCGTTGTGGATAATGATGTCGCCGTAATGGGTGTGCGTGTTACTCATCAAATGCTATTTGGCACCGACAAAATGTTAGATGTCTTTGTCGTTGGTGTAGGTGGTGTAGGGGGAGCACTGGTTGATCAGATAGGACGCCAACAAAAATGGCTTAAAAATAAACAGATTGATCTGCGGGTCTGCGGTCTGTTTAATTCTAAACACAGTTTATTAAATCGTGATGGCATTGATCTAAAAAATTGGCGAGAACAGATTAAACAATCTGACATCCCTTATACTCTAGAAGGCATAATTGAATTTGCTAAAAATAATCGTCTTCTCAATCCAATTTTGGTTGATTGTACATCTAGTAGTGAAGTGGCTGATAAATATGCAGACTTTTTAGCCAATGGTTTCCATGTGGTTACCCCTAATAAGAAAGCGAATACTAGTTCAATGGCTTATTATTTACGTTTACGACAAGAGGCTGAAAAAAGTAAACGTAAGTTCCAATATGATACCAATGTGGGTGCAGGGTTACCCGTTATTGAAAATCTACAAAATTTACTCAATGCTGGTGATGAACTCATTAAATTTTCGGGTATTTTGTCGGGTTCGCTTTCTTTTATTTTCGGTAAACTCGATGAAGGAATGTCGTTATCAGAGGCGACAAAACTAGCTAAAGAGAAAGGCTTTACTGAACCTGATCCAAGAGATGATTTATCAGGGACAGATGTTGCACGCAAACTATTAATCTTAGCTCGTGAAGCAGGATTACAACTTGAGTTAGATCAGATAAAAGTGGAATCGGTGTTACCTAAAGAATATGCGCAAGGAAGTATCGAAGAGTTTATGACAAAATTACCGCAACTGGATGCTGAATTTAAAGCGAAATCCGAAAAAGCGATACAAGAGGGGAAAGTATTGCGTTATGTAGGCAGCATTGAGGGCGGACAATGTAGTGTTAAAATTGAAGCCGTCGATAGTGAAGACCCACTTTATAAAGTTAAAAATGGTGAAAATGCTTTAGCATTTTATACTCGCTACTATCAGCCAATCCCATTAGTCTTACGAGGTTATGGTGCAGGTAATGATGTCACTGCAGCGGGTGTGTTTGCCGATATTTTGCGTACAACATCAGGAAAAATCGGAGGTTAAATGACACATCAATCCATAACAGTATATGCTCCTGCATCAATGGCGAATATCAGCGTGGGATTTGATATTTTAGGTGCAGCAATTAGCCCAATAAGTGGAACGATGCTGGGTGATTGTATCACTGTTGAATCATCAACTGAATTTAAACTGGTTAGTAAAGGGCAGTTTGTTAAAAAATTGCCACGAGACCCTAAATACAACATTGTTTATCAATGTTGGCAGCGTTTTTGTAAAGCAATGGGTAAAACGTTACCGGTGAGTATCACACTTGAAAAAAATATGCCTATTGGTTCTGGTTTAGGGTCAAGTGCGTGTTCAGTCGTGGGGGCGTTTGTAGCCTTAAATGAGTATTTTGGTCAACCTTTTAATCAAATTGAAATGCTTAAAATGATGGGTGAACTGGAAGGACGAATTTCGGGTAGTGTGCATTATGATAACGTTGCGCCTTGTTATTTAGGTGGCATGCAACTGATTCTGGATGAAATGGGCATAATCAGTGAATCTATTCCTCATTTTGAAGATTGGTATTGGGTTATGGCTTATCCGGGAATCAAAGTCTCAACGGCTGAAGCACGGGCTATTTTACCTGCACAATATCAAAAATCAGATTGTGTCGCTCATGGTCGTTATGTAGGCGGCTTTGTGCATGCCTGTTATACCAAGCAATCTAAATTAGCCGCTGCCATGCTGATCGATAATATTGCTGAACCTTATCGCAAACAGTTGTTACCAAACTTTGATGAAACACAGCAACGTGTAAAACAACTTGGTGCGTTAGCTTCAGGCATTTCAGGTTCTGGACCAACCATGTTTGTTATTGCGGATAAATTAGAGACTGCGCAGCAAATCGAAATACTTCTTAAAAGTCGCTATTTACAAAATAGTGATGGGTTTACGCATATTTGTAAAATTGATCATCAAGGGGCAAGAGTAATTTAAGTTTATCCATTTTTGAAACGTGAGTTAAACTTAAACCTATTCTAAATTATGACTGACTAACCGCTAAAAAGGTTGTCAAAAAGTGTAACCAATTAAAGCATAAAGATTATCGGAAAATATCATGAAATTGTATAATTTAAAAGATCACGCTCAGCAAGTTAGCTTTGCTCAGGCTGTTAAGCAAGGATTAGGACGAAACCAAGGGCTTTTTTTTCCAGAAAAATTGCCAAAATTTTCTGCAAACGAAATTGAATCGCTATTAAAACTCGATTTTGTCACGCGAAGTGCCAAAATCTTATCCGCATTTATTGGCGATGAAATCAGTCATCAAGATATGCAACGTTTAGTTAATAATGCCTTTCAATTTCCTGCGCCTGTCAAAGCAGTTGAAAATGATATTGGTACTTTAGAGTTATATCACGGCCCAACACTTGCCTTTAAAGATTTTGGTGGGCGCTTTATGGCGCAAGCATTAGTTCAAGTTGCTGCCGATGATAAAATCACTATTTTAACGGCGACGTCGGGTGATACTGGTGCTGCGGTTGCCCATGCTTTCTATCATCTACCTAATATTCGGGTGGTAATTTTATATCCACAAGGAAAAATCAGCCCGCTACAAGAAAAACTCTTTTGTACATTGGGCGATAATATTCATACTATTGCTATTCAAAGTGATTTTGATGCCTGCCAAGCTCTAGTTAAAAAAGCCTTTGATGATGAAGAGTTAAAGACAGCAATTGGTTTAAATTCAGCAAATTCAATTAATATTAGCCGGTTACTCGCCCAAATTTGTTACTATTTTGAAGCTTATGCCCAGCTCACGCCAAAGCAACGAGAACAGTTGGTCATTTCGGTGCCAAGTGGTAATTTTGGTGACTTAACTGCCGGATTATTAGCTAAGACGATGGGATTACCGATCAAACGCTTTATAGCCGCGACTAATGCTAATGATACCGTTCCTCGTTATTTAGAGACGGGTAAATGGGAGCCTCATCCTACTATTGCCACGCTATCTAATGCAATGGATGTGAGCCAACCTAATAACTGGCCACGTATAGAAGAAATTTATCACCGTGAAGGTTGGGTTTTAAAAACACTTGGACATGCCGCTATTTCCGATGAAGTTTCTAAACAAGCCGTTCGTGAACTGGATAAAAAAGGTTATTTATCTGAACCGCATGGCGCTATTGCTTATCGTGCGCTTCGTGACCAACTGCAAACCGGTGAATATGGATTATTTTTAGGTACTGCACACCCTGCAAAATTCAAAGAAGTGGTTGAAGATATTTTGGGGCGAACCATTCCATTACCTAAAGCATTATCTGAGCGTGCAGATATGCCGTTACTTTCACATAATATGCCTGATGATTTTGTCAAATTACGTGATTTTTTGATTCAGTTAGATTGGTAATTCGCTTTCCGTCGCTGAATTGGCGACGGTCTGTTTGGCTGGGTATTTAAATGTTCAGGCTAATTTTCAAAAACAAATTGACTTTATTAAGGTAAACCTTGTTTAAATTAACATTTTCAGATATTGTAATGTACATTATGTCATTATAGAGATGTTTTATGTACTGTCCGTTTTGTAATGCTGAAGATACTAAAGTCATTGATTCTCGTTTGGTTGGAGAAGGCTACCAAGTCCGTCGCCGTCGTCAATGTGTGGAGTGTAATGAACGTTTCACCACATTTGAAGTTGCTGAATTAATCATGCCTAATGTCATCAAAAGCAATAAAGTTCGTGAACCATTTAACGAAGAAAAGCTCCGTAATGGCATTAAGCGTGCACTTGAAAAGCGTCCTGTTAGTTTTGATGCTATTGAAGATGCCATTACACGTATTAAGTCTAAACTGAGAGCAACGGGTGAGCGAGAAGTTCCTGCAAAATTAATTGGTGACTATGTCATTGAGGAGCTTAAAAATTTAGACAAAATCGCTTATATTCGTTTTGCTTCTGTCTATTTTAGTTTTGATGATATTGAACAATTTAGTAATGAGATTGCTAAATTACAACAAAAATAATCAATAATATGACAACAATTTCTGATCAAGATCACGTTTACATGCATCAAGCGATTGAGCTTGCTAAGCTTGGTCGTTTCACGACAACGCCCAATCCTAATGTTGGGTGTGTCATCGTTAAAGATAATCAAGTTATTGGTACTGGTTATCATCAAAAAGCGGGTCAACCCCATGCAGAAGTTTATGCCTTACAAATGGCGGGACAACAAGCAAAAGATGCAACCGCTTATGTTACCTTAGAGCCTTGTAGTCATTTTGGTCGAACGCCACCTTGTGCAGATGCATTAATTCAATCAGGGGTTAAACGTGTCGTTATCGCCATGCAAGATCCCAACCCTAATGTTGCAGGTAAGGGCATTAAACGTTTACAAGATGCAGGTATTGAGGTAACCCTAGGGATTTTAGCTGACCAAGCGGAAGCGATTAATAAAGGTTTTTTAAAATGCATGCGCACAGGCTTACCTTTTGTCCAACTGAAACTGGCGGCTTCGTTAGACGGAAAAATTGCCATGGCATCGGGTGAAAGCAAGTGGATAACCTCAAATAAAGCCAGAGAAGATGTACAACAGTTTCGTGCTCAAGCCAGTTGTATATTAAGTACTCGGGCGACGGTACAAGCAGATAATGCAAGTTTAACGGTTAGATATAATGAATTGCCGGATGACGTACAAAAAATATATTCATTAGAAGATGTTAGACAACCAATTCGAGTCATTATCGACAGTCAAGATGAGTTAACAGGAACTGAAAATATTTTTAATCAATCTGGTGAAACATGGGTGATACGAAAAAACGATACTCCCATAGAAAAGCCAAATATCAAAATAATTATTGAACCAACGCATTGCAAGCAAATAGATTTATCTAAATTATTTTCGCTATTGGCTGAAAAACAGATGAATACGGTTTGGGTTGAAGCTGGCGCTCATCTGGCAGGTGCATTAATTGAACAAGATTTAGTGGATGAACTTGTTATCTATTATGCCCCTAAATTATTGGGACATAATGCGTTAAATATGTGTATATTGCCCAATCTGCAAAAACTTGCATTCGCACCACAATTTCACTTTGAGTCAGTTGAAATGATTGACGAAGATTTGAGAGTTATTCTTAAACGAAAATAGTCTTCATTTCCAATATTCATTTAAATATGTTTACAAAGATGCAAGTTATAGTGACTATTTGCAAGTCTGATAAATGCAAATTTATGGAACTCAATAGTTATCACAATTCCACTAGATTGTGATTATCTCCTATGAGCTAAGGTGATCCACACTCATAGGAGGATAAATATTAATTACCCTTGTAAAATAGCCAATAACTCTTCGGGAGTTTGAACGGCATGTATGCGTGCTAAGGTATTTTCAGCAATCACCGCTCGAGTAAGTTGACGCAGTATATTTAGATGCTCATTAGCTTTTGCTGCAATGCCTACGACAACATAAGCAATATTATCATCTTCATCCCAGTGAATGCCTTTCGGAAAATAGATAATCTTCAAACCTGTTTTTAATACGCTATCACGTTTATCGGTGGTACCATGAGGAATGGCAATACCATTACCTAAAAAAGTCGATATTTGCGCATCTCTATCATACATTGCTTGAGTATAGTCATTGGTGACTAAATTGGATGCTATCATACTTTCAGCGACTAACTTAATGGCTTCTTGTTTGGAATAGTTACCATTTAAAATCGAGATATCATTGATTGATAAGGTTAAATTATTCATATGGTGTTCCTGTTTAAAATTTATCCTGAATAATTGTTTAATGTCTAACTAATTGTTAATTAATTAACGCATTGTTATCGATTTTGATTTTCTTTTCTCATGCATACGCAGTAAACCCAGTAACACAGCGCCAACCAGCGCACCAATAAAAATGCAAGCTACCCATAAAAATGGTTTATTTACCAGTGGCAGTACTAAAAAGCCGCCATGTGGAGCAGGCACTTGAATCTGGCATAGAAATGTCAATACGGATGCAATGGCAGACGATAACATCATGATTGGAATGACGCGCAAAGGATCTTTTGCCGCAAATGGAATTGCGCCTTCGGTAATATGTGTGGAACCGAGAACATAATTGACAATACCCGCAGCACGTTCTTCTTCTGTAAAGGCTTTTTGACGGAAAATGGTCGTCGAAAAGGCGATAACAAAAGGCGGTGCAATGCAAGCAGCTGAAACCCCAGCCATAAAATAGTAATTTCCTTCACCCAATAACATAGTACCTGTTACATAAGCTGCTTTATTAATAGGGCCACCAAAATCAAAGGAACACATAGCGCCAATGACAATACCGAGTAAAATTGGATTAGTATGTTGTAATGAACCAAGCCATACAGCCATTGTGTTATTCGCTATGGCGATGGGTTTACCGAGATAATACATCCCTGCACCAATAACAAATACACCGATTAATGGCATAATAAAAATTGATTTCAGTCCTTCGAAAGAGCGAGGTAGATGATCTAACCATTTTTTGAGATACAGCATCAGATAACCAGCAGCAAATCCAGCGAGAATACCGCCTAAAAAACCTGCTCCAGTAGCCGTAGCCATTAATCCACCTACAAAACCAGCAACCATCCCTTGCTTACCTGCAATGGAATTGGCTATAAAAGCGGTGAAAATAGGCACCATAATGTCAAATGCTTTTCCACCGATTTGTTTAAGCATTGCTGCAAATTCATTATATTGTTCATTATTAGGATCTGCGGAATAAATACCCCATAAAAATGATAAAGCTATGAGTACACCACCAGCGACAACGAAAGGCAGCATGTTTGACACACCACTCATTAAGTGTTTATAGAGCTGGCGTCCAATCGATTCTTTGACTTCCACTTGCTTTAAGATCGCATTATTAACACTATTCTGTACGCCTTTACGAATAGGAACTGTCCCTGAAGTAATCTGCTCTATTAATGCTACAGCTTTGTGTATACCCTCTTTAACGGGAACTTCAATAACAGGTAAACCATTAAAGCGATCAGGATTAACATCTTTATCTGCCGCAATAATCACCCCAATGGCATTTGCCATATCAGCTTCGGTAATTGCATTATCAACACCACTTGCACCATTGGTTTCTACTTTAATTTCAATCCCTGCTTTTTGCGCAGCTGATTTTAGCGCTTCTTCTGCCATATAGGTATGTGCGATACCGGTTGGGCAGCCTGTTACAGCGAGTATTTTCTTCATAACGCCCCCTTTATTTAATTTGGGTAACTACAAGTTTCTCCATATAGGTACTGATTTTATCGAGTAGACCTAATCCATCTGATTCTGCAACATTAGCCCCTGTTGCAGAGGCTTTTTTCATTGCTTTTTCAACGTGTTCTTGTGTTGGTAGCCATTCACTAAGAAATGCAGCAAGTGACGCATCGCCTGCACAAGCAGAACTGATCAAATTGATTGGTACGGCATTACAAAACCAAACATGCTGACCATCTGAAAAGTAAAGACCTTTTTCCCCCATAGTTAATAAAATATTTTGAGCACCAAGTGAATGTACCGTTGATAACGATGCAATGACTTGTTCCGTTGTTTGGGTTTCTAATCCAAAAATGTCTTTCAGTTCATCATTATTGGGTTTGATTAATAGCGGTTTATAAGTAAGTAATTGAGCGAGTTTAGGATGACTAATATCTAAAATAACTTGAATATTTTTGGTTTGGCATATATCTAAAACAGATTGATAATATTCAGGCTCGATGTTTTTAGGTAGGCTACCACTAATGACTAAATAGCTATTGTGATCAAGAGAATCAATGATGTTTAGCATTTCAGCTTTCTTTTTATCTGGCACAAAAGGCCCTTTCCCCACTAACTTATATTCATTTTGTCCATCATTAATAAAAACGTTAATGCGAGTGATATCATCGATAAAACAAGGTTTGATTTCAATCTGCATTTTGGTGAGTTCATCAATAATATATTTTCCTGAAAATCCACCAAAAAAGCCCAATGCACATGTCGATTTATTAAATTTTTTCAAAACAATTGAAACGTTAACAGCTTTACCATTGGGACTATATTCTGTATGTGAAGTACGATTCACTGAATTGGGATTAAGACCTTGGCAACGGATATTCATATCAATTGCCGTATTAAGTGTTAAAGTATAGATCATAGGATTGACCTCTTAGAGTTTACCGGCACATCCACATGTTGTAATGATTTTTTTAACCACTTCTTTCATTGCTGCTTTTGCTGGTTTCATGTAATGTCGAGGATCATTGGCATTTGGATTTTCGATAAAATAGTTTTTTAGCGCATCAGAAAAGGCGATTTTGAGTTCCGTTGCAACATTGACTTTGCAAATACCACGTTGAATGCATTCACGAACATCTTTGTCCGGAACACCTGAAGCGCCATGTAATACCAGTGGGATATCAACCATAGAACGAATTTCAGAAAGTCGATCAAAATCTAATTTAGGTTCTGATTTATATAGACCGTGAGCAGTCCCAATTGCAATGGCAAGTGAATCAATTCCTGTTCGTTCAATAAATTCAACTGCTTGTTTAGGATTGGTATATAAAGCATCTTTAGCATCCACCACAAGATCATCTTCAACGCCACCAAGCCTACCTAATTCAGCTTCAACACTCACATCATAGCGGTGAGCATAATCAACAACGCGTTTTACTAACGCAATATTTTCTTCAAAAGAGAAATGAGAGCCATCAATCATGACTGAGCGTATCCCTGAATTAATTTTTTCAACGATATCATCATATTCTTCATGATGATCGAGATGGACGGCTAACGGTACTTTGTGTTTTTTAGATAGCGCTTCGGCAATGGCAATAATATTTTCAGTACCGGCATAACAGTATGTCCCAGGCGTACCGGCTAATATTACAGGAGACTGTAATTCGGCAACCGTTTCAACAATAACTTGCATGGTTTCTAAATTATGTATGTTAAAAGCTGGAACGGCATAATGTTCATGCTGTGCTTTTTTTAACATATTATGACTTGAAATGATCGACATATGACAACCCCTTAAATTGATTTGCAACCAGAACTAAATTTTAAAATGAAAGTATTTTTATTAAATTATGATTGCAAAACGAAAGTTATGCCAGTGTCATTACCGTGAGTTGGATCACAAAACTGAACATTTATTCAACAGTAAAAGTAATTTAAATTGATAAAGATAAATTTAAATGGTTAACATGTAACCCTGTGATTTTGATAATGTTAAGATGTGGTATCTTCGATAAAACATAACTTATTAATTATTGTTGACCACTTGTATGATAAATTCTATTATCATTAATCTTAATTCGTTTTATGTAATACAGGACATTAAAATTGGCTAAAGTGTCTTCAGCCCTTTTGAAACGTAGATTGGATATTGCGGAAATAGTAAGAAAAAAAGGTGAAATCAAAGTTGAAGAGTTATCATACATGCTTCAAGTTTCAACTGTTACTATTCGTCAAGATTTAACCTATTTAGAACAACAAGGATATTTAAAGCGTTCTTTTGGTGGGGCAATTTATTTGTCACCAGAAGGTACAAATAATAAAACGCATATTGTAGCGGCGAATAATTCATTACTTGTTGATGATATTTATGATATTGATTTAGTGAAGAATTGCTTAAATTATATTAATGATGGCGATACCATTTTTTTAAGTCATGGCAGACTTACAAGAAAGCTTATTCCCTATTTGCATGTTAAAAAATCATTAAAATTAATCATGAATGATATTAATAATGCACAATTAGCGAAAGAGTTCACCGATGCTAATGTTGTGCTTACTGGCGGTGTATTATTAAAAAATAATATTTTGCATAATGATATCTGCGATTCAATTTTAGATGATTATTCGATTTCACATTTTATTGTTGAATTAACCGCCATTAATCATGATAACCAAATAATAATTGAAGATACTGAGCAAATCAGTATATACCAACAATTAATCAAAAAAGCTCATCACATCATTGGTATTTTACCTCAACGTGTTATTTATAATGATGATCATAGCATTGGAAAGCTAAAAAATATGGATGTGATGATCTTATCCCGACCGGCTGTAACCGAATATCATCAGCAATTATTAGATTCTAGTTTCAAACAATTTGCCGCAAATAAATTTAGTGTCATTTACCAAAATGAATTAGGAGCATAATGTGAATTTTAAGATTTGTTCTATCGGGGAGCTACTAGTTGAATTTTTAGCAAAGGAACAAAATCAGCGTTTCGATCAAACAGGCGAATTTATAGGCCCTTTTCCGAGTGGTGCGCCAGCTATATTTGCTGACCAAGTGGCAAAGTTAGGGTTTCCGGTCGTGTTTTTTAGCTGTGTTGGTAAAGATACCTTTGGCAAAATGTGTGTTAATCGGCTTAAACAAGATGGTGTCATTACGGATGGCATCACTTTTCATAATAAAGCTAATACGGGTAGCGCCTTCGTATCGTACCGCAATTCTAATGAAAGAGATTTTATTTTCAATATTCCTAATAGTGCCTGCGGTCTTCTTTCATTCAACCATATCAACGAAAACTTGTTGAAAGATTGTACTCATTTACATGTTATGGGCTCATCGTTGTATTCGTTTCGAGCAATTGATGCAGTGCGCAAAGCATTAGATATCATCAAACGAAAAGGAGGGACTATCTCTTTCGACCCAAATTTACGCAAAGAAATGTTTAATATTCAAGAGATGGAGCAATCTTTTGGTTATATCATGGAATATACTGATATCTTTTTACCTAGTGAAAGTGAAGTGAATTATTTTGCCGACCATAATAATGAAAACGAACAAGAAACCATAATAAAATTGCTTCAAAAAGGGATCAAACATATTGTTGTAAAATGTGGAGCGAAGGGGTCAACTTATTATGGTTATGATGAACAAAATACGATTAAAAAGATTCATGTCGATAGTTTTACAACGCAATCAATCGATCCAACAGGCGCAGGAGATTGTTTTGCAGCAACATTTGTCAGTTTAATGCTTGCGGGATTTAGTGTTGAAAAAGCTTTGCAATATGCAAATGCAAGTGGTGCATTAGCCGTTTCACAAAAAGGTCCAATGGAAGGCACCTCTACCTTAACAGAATTAGAAAGATTTATTTTCAATTCCAAAGTTAATTAAATATCGTAAACTTTTTTAATGTGGGTGGCAGATAAAAAAAGTCCCAATAACTAGGTTATTGGGAAAACATAAGGAATAGGAAAACAATGAAATAAATACATTGTCGGATATATTATGCACTATTTTTTAGTAAATGTATGTAACTCGATGTAAATTTTTTTCTAAAATGTTTGTATTTATAATGTTAAATTTGCGTAAAATTCAAAATAGTTATTATAAATCAACTAAATAATTATAAAAAAATCTCAAGTAAAGAATTTAAAAATAATTTTCCTTGTTCAGTTATTTTCCAATATTCTTTATCCTCAGTAAGGTAATTTTTTTCAATTGCTAAATTAATTTGCCTGTCAATTGTTTGTAAAGGTAAAAAAGTCCGTTGCTCAAATTCAATTTTAGGTGTTGCTTCAAATAATCTAAAACGATTCATAAAAAATTCGAATGCAAGATCTTCCTTTGGTACGGTATAAGATTTTTCGATATAACGCCCTTCAAGATACCCTTTGGGATGACGTGTTTTTACGGTACGAATAATGTCCCCATTAGGTTGGGTTATTTTACCATGTGCACCACACCCAATCCCTAAATAGTCACCAAATCGCCAATAATTTAAATTATGCTGGCATTTCAATTCCGGTTTTGCATAAGCCGACGTTTCATATTGCTGATAACCATGTTGAGTTAACAATTGGTGTCCAATTTGATAAATTTCCCAAAGTTTATCATCATCAGGAAGGACAGGTGGTTTAGACCCAAAAAGTGTATTAGGCTCAATGGTTAATTGATACCAAGATAAATGGGGAGGATTAATGGCTATGGCTTGTTTAAGATCAAACAAGGCATCATCTAAACTTTGATTGGGAAGTCCATGCATTAGATCTAAATTAAAACTGTCCAATTTTAGTTTATGTGCTAATTTCCCGGCATTGATTGCTTCTTGGGGATTGTGAACGCGTCCTAATCTGATGAGTTTATCAGTTTGAAAACTTTGAACTCCAATTGAAATACGATTTATTCCTGCTTGTTGATAGCCTGTAAATCTTTCTGCATCAACAGAATTTGGATTAGCTTCGATGGTGATTTCGGCCTGTTTTTCAATTGGAATCAGTTCATTAATTTTGGTTAACAGATGATCAATCAATTCGGCTGAAAATAAACTTGGCGTACCACCGCCGATAAAAATCGAATGGATCGAGTGTTCAGGACAAAGTGCTATATCCTGCTGTAAATCTTTAATCAAATGATCAATATAAGCACGATAATCAGGTGTTTTTTTGATGGTATGAGAATTGAAATCACAATAAGGACATTTTTGTACACACCAAGGCATATGTATATATAAGCTAAGTGGAATTTTATATGAAAACATCTGCCTATCCTGAAACTTAATAGCGGTTGATGAATGGTTATATAAATGTTGCACTATTTTACTTCAATTCATGAAAAAAAGCTTTTTTTACTATTTTGGTATTTTTAAATTTCGTGTAAAGAGCGTACAATCACGATTAATTTTCGATATTAATTATCGATTAGACTATTTTTTGTAGGAGAAAGTATGAGTATTGTTAACGATATCTTGGATAATGGTTTGTCAGCAGCGTCAATAAGCCCTTCAGTAAAACAATCGCATTTTGGTGAATTACCCATTTTAACGGTTAACCATAAAACATGCACGGCAGCGATATCACTACAAGGTGCGCATTTATTATTTTGGCAACCTTCAACCGAAACGTCCCCAGTTATTTGGTTAAGTGAAAAAACCTTTTTTAAAAAAGGAACGGCTATTCGTGGCGGTGTACCCATTTGTTGGCCTTGGTTTGGGCAATTAGGTAATCCTTCACACGGTTTTGCACGTATTATTGAATGGACGTTAGACTCATGCAAGGAAGATGCTAATGGTGTCGATATCATCTTGTCATTAACGAATAATCCCCAAACTGAATCCTATTTTGCCAAACCTTTTAAAATTTGGTTAACGATTCATGTCGGCAAGAGCTGTGAAGTTACATTAAGTTGTCAAGGTGATTTTGAGGCAACAAGTGCATTACATACTTATTTTGGTATTAGTGATATCGATGATGTGACTGTTAAAGGGTTAGGTAATACTTATCAAGATCGTTTGTCTGTTGAAAATAAACCAACAATTAATGGACAATTAACCTTTAATCAAGAAGTCGATCGTATTTATACCCATGCTGAAAACACCCTAACCATAAATGATACTAGTCGAACAATTGAGCTCACAAACATTAATGCTAGTGATGTTGTTACATGGAATCCATGGACAGATAAAGCTAAAGCGATGGCTGATTTTGATGACCAAGAATATAAAAAGATGGTGTGTGTTGAAAGTGCGTGTATTAATCAAACACTTAAATTATCACCAACACAAAAAACGTCATATGGCTTTAAAATTAAATTGGTCTAATATTGCATAGCGAGTTATGTTTAAACGCAATCAATTCTATTGACCAATTGATTAATTGTTTGCGTTTACAAGCATAACGCTTTATAATCCTCAAGCTTTTTAAAGCGCCAATTTCATAACCAACTACTGGGTCGCCTGTAATTGGTTTTTTATTTAAATAACATAGAGAAATAAACATGTTTACATTAAAAGCAGAAGTTAGAAAAGAGCATGGTAAGGGTGCGAGCCGCCGCCTGCGTCACGCTGGTCAATTCCCAGCTATTATTTATGGTGGAACTGAACCTGCAATATCTGTTGTGCTTGATCACAACCATATTTTCAATATGCAAGAAAAACCAGAATTTTATTCTGAAGTGCTCACTATTGAAGTTGACGGTAAAGCGGTTAAAGCAAAAGTACAAGCTGTACAACGTCATCCATTCAAGCCTAAATTAGTTCATATGGACTTTGTGCGCGTTTAGATTCACGCATTGGTGTATCATCCAATAATGCTTCTAACAAAAGGTCACCCAGACGGTGACCTTTTTGTTTTTGTGTTAGATTAAATTAGGCAAATGCCTATTGTTATGATTTATAGCATTAACTGGGTGACACTGACAACTCAACATAATAGAATAAAACATATTGATATCATTTTAGTTAGGAGAAAACCATGTCTGATGTCCCAGTTTGCAATTTAGTCATTTTTGGCGCTAAAGGGGATTTGACAAGGCGTAAATTATTACCATCTTTATATCAATTAGAAAAGTATGGAAAACTGCCTGAAGAAACCAAAATATTAGGGGTTGGTCGTGCAGATTGGGATAAATCTGCTTACAGTGAAGTGGCTAAAGAAGCACTTACAACATTTATGTCAGAACCATTAGATGAAGATATTTGGCAACGATTTAGCCAACGTCTTAATTTTCATAAGTTAGATGTTAATGATATCGCTGGTTTCAACGATTTAAAAAATAAACTCGAGCAGAATCGTACAGCAATTTTTTATTTTGCAATGCATCCGGGGACTTTCGGTACAATTTGTAAAGGTTTAGCGCACGCTGGATTAAACCAAAAACACAATCGAATTGTAATGGAAAAACCCCTTGGTACGGATTTGCAATCATCTCGTGATATTAATGATTCTGTTGCACAATTTTTCGATGAATCGCAGGTTTATCGTATCGACCATTATTTAGGAAAAGAATCGGTTTTAAACCTTTTAGCTTTACGTTTTGCTAATCCGGTTTTTGCCTCTTTATGGAACCGTAATTCTATCGATCATGTCGAAATTACCGTTGCTGAACAAGTTGGCATTGAAGGTCGATGGGGTTACTTTGATAAAGCTGGTCAAATGCGTGATATGGTTCAAAATCATTTGTTACAAATTTTGACAATGATTGCGATGTCTCCACCGGCTAATTTGAAAGATGAAAGTTTGCGTAATGAAAAAATAGCGGTGCTCAATGCGCTAAGACCTATTGATAAGACAAACCTTCATGATAAAGTTGTTCGTGGTCAATATACATCAGGATTTGTTAATGGAATAAACGTACCAGGTTATCTAGAAGAAGATGGCGCTAATAAAGAAAGCAGCACAGAAACATTTGTTGCTATTCGAGTTGATATTGACAATTGGCGTTGGGCTGGTGTGCCTTTCTATTTACGTACAGGAAAACGCTTAGCGAGCAAATGTGCGGAAGTCGTGGTTTATTTTAAATCATTGCCTTTGAATATATTTAGTGAATCCTATCCTGCATTACCACAAAATAAATTAACCATTCGCTTGCAACCTGATGAAGGCTTGGACATTGAAATTCTGAACAAAGTACCGGGTTTAGATAGCACACATAATTTACAAACGACTAAACTTGATTTAAGCTTTAATGAGGCTTTTCAACAGCATAGTGCCGATGCTTATGAACGACTATTGCTTGAAGTAATGCGAGGTCGCCAAGCATTGTTTGTTCATCGTGATGAAGTAGAAGCGGCTTGGAAATGGGTAGACTCTATTATTAATGCTTGGAATTCGGAAAAAGAGCCGCCGAAAACTTACCAAGCTGGTACTTGGGGACCGGTTGCTTCTGTTGCTTTAATTACAAAAGATGGGCATTCTTGGCACGAATTTGAATAAAGGAACATCAATATGTTTACACTTAATAGATATGCAAATAGTCAGGTTTTAAATGAAGAACTTACTGCTCGTATAGTGAATAATCTTAAGCAGGCTATTGAACAAAAAGGCCATGCATCTATTGCGGTTTCGGGTGGTAAAACGCCAATTCCTTTATTTACTTTGCTCAGTCAACAAGACTTAGCATGGAATCGCGTTTATATCACTTTGGTTGATGATAGATGGGTCGATGATACGGATGATGCCAGTAATGAAAAATTAGTCATGACTTATTTATTACAAAATAAAGCAAAACTTGCAAATTTTGTTGGTTTAAAAAATAGTTGTGATAATCCGTTTGATGGTGCTGAAGTTACAGAACAGCTTTTAGATAAAGTACCGATGCCTTTTGATGTTTTGATTTTGGGAATGGGTGAAGATGGTCATACTGCCTCGCTGTTTCCGGGAGCTGATAATTTAAAATTGGGCTTGGATATGCACTCAAATCGAAAAGTGATTGGTATGACACCCTTAACGGCACCACTTGACCGTATCACTCTAACACTGCCTATCATATTAAGTAGTAAAAATATTTATTTACATTTAGTCGGTGAAAGTAAAATTAATGTGTTAGAACAAGCTGAACAAGGTACCGATTTTAACCAGATGCCAATAAGGGCAGTTATACAGCAAGACAACGTTAATGTGATAGGATTTTGGGCTCCTCGCTAATTAATTTTTGTTTGCCAACCAACAGGTTGGCAAATATCTATCTTTAATATTACTTTGATTTTAATGAAATTAATACACAACTAGTTGCTGTGAATTTAATTTTTTAATCAAAGTTGTTATCTGTTTATTGTCATCAATACTGTTTTACCTTTCTTAATATCTGCAATGTTTACATTTTATACATGTTAATAATCTTGGTTAGCAAAGATAAGTTTAGTTGAACATTGAAATAATCTTAAATTTTACAGAGTGATGTCCTTTTTTTATTTAACTTCATATAAAACTGATAGTTAATTTGCAACACGCTAATGAAAAAATCCAACTGCAATTATTAAAAAATTAATTAATTAAATATCTATTATTTTGTAAATTTTTGTGGTAAAAAGTGGGATAAAGTGGTAATAAAGTACAAATTATTTAATATTTTGATTTATAACAAATAAAAATTAGCAAAATTTTCATGAATAAGGTCGCTTGAATGTTTAGTGGTGCAATTTCAGTCAATATCGATAGTAAAGGGCGAATGGCTATCCCCACTCGCTATCGGGAATTATTGTCTGAAGGCATGGTATGCACAATTGGTTTATATCATCCTTGTCTTGCC
Source organism: Gilliamella sp. B2717 (assembly GCF_026536675.1). NCBI lineage: Bacteria > Pseudomonadati > Pseudomonadota > Gammaproteobacteria > Orbales > Orbaceae > Gilliamella > Gilliamella sp. B2717. The sequence continues at coordinate 111,930 of NZ_JAFNNQ010000096.1, forward strand.
CTTTATTCGATGACTGAGTGGAAAATGATTGAACAACAACTTTCGACTTTATCCTCTATTGTCGAAGCGGAACGAAGGATCAAACGCCTATTATTAGGTTATGCAACCGAGTGTTCAATGGATAATTCCGGTCGAATATTATTACCACAAACGTTACGTACCTACGCTAAGCTAGAAAAACTGACAATGTTTGTTGGACAATCCAATAAATTTGAAATCTGGGATGAAGGAATATGGTATCAACAAATTGGTGAGGACATTGCCGCTTTGCCAACCGATATGGAAAACTTATCCAGTAATTTGAAAAGTTTAACAATTTAACATGAGTAAAAATTGATGGATTATCAACATACTACAGTTTTATTGAACGAAGCGATAGACGCATTAAATATTAAAAAAGATGGCATCTATGTTGATGGAACCTTTGGACGAGGTGGACATTCACGTCTCATACTTGAACAACTTGGCGAACAAGGTAGATTAATCGCTATTGACCGTGATGAACGAGCTGAATTAGCAGCAAAAAAAATTGTTGACCCTAGATTTACTTTTATTCGAGGAGAATTTTCCAATGTATATCAATACATTGATAATTTAGGTCTATTAGGTCAGATAGATGGTTTTTTATTAGATTTGGGGGTATCTTCGCCACAACTGGATGACCCTGAACGGGGTTTTTCTTTTATGCGTGATGGCCCTCTCGATATGCGTATGAATATTCATCAGGGTTTGACCGCAAGTGAATGGTTACTTAAAAGTGATGAAGATGATATAGCTTGGGTGTTAAAAACTTTTGGCGAAGAAAAATTTGCGAAACGAATCGCAAAAGCAATTGTTGAACAGAATAAAGTTTCGCCTATAACCCGAACATTGGAATTGGCGAATATCATTGAAAAAGCGACACCAAGAAAAGATAAAAATAAACATCCTGCAACACGTAGCTTTCAGGCAATTCGTATCTATATTAATAGCGAATTAGAAGAAGTAGAACATGCGTTAAATAATAGTCTGTCAATTCTTGCTAATGAAGGAAGACTTGCTGTGATTAGCTTTCATTCTTTAGAAGATAGAATTGTGAAACAGTTTATAAATAAACAAAGTAAAGGTCCTGTTTTACCAGCGGGATTGCCACTAACAGAGCAACAAATAAAACAATATGGCAGCGCTAAATTAAAGTCACTTGGAAAAGTTAAACCAAGTCCTAATGAAATTGATCATAATCCACGTGCTCGAAGCGCAATACTGAGGATAGCAGAAAAGAAAAATGAACACTAACCCAAACAGTGAAAGTTATCAAGACAATATCTACGTTGAAGTAGATAGTCAAAGAAAACCGAATAAAAGCTTGTTTGGCTTAATTATTGGTGATTTATTTGGTCATCAAAAAATGTCCTTATTTCTATTGTTACTGATTGTCGTATCAGCTGGTGCAGTACTAATTACAACGCAACAAGTTCGCAAGCAGTTATTTGAACGTGAGCAACTTTTGTTAGAGCAAGATGTATTAGAAAGTGAATGGCGTAATTTAGTTATCGAAGAAAATGTACTTGCCGATCCAAAACGCGTAGAAGCTAAAGCTAAAAATCAACTAGGGATGTCTTACGTGACTCCTGAAAATGAAACCGTGATAGTGATAAAGAGTAAATAATGAAAATTCTCACTAAAAACAAGAAAGCGGTTAAAACTAATAAATTGAATAGTAAAAAGCAGTTTTTTGCACCCGGGCGATTTTATGTTGTCTACAGTTTAATTATTGCTGCCATTATTGCGCTTATTATTCAAATGGCAATTTTACAAATCATTCATCCTGATAAACTGATTGCTGAAGGTAATAAACGTTCTTTACGTCGTCAGGATATGGATGCGCCAAGGGCTATGATAACTGATCGTAACGGGCGAGCATTGGCCGTGAGTGTACCGATGTATGATGTTTGGGCTGATCCAAAATTAGTTATTCAAAAAGGTGGCGTGAATACGAATGATGCAAGATGGCAAGGATTAGCAAAAGCATTAAATATACCAATAGCCATACTGGAGCAAAAATTAAGTAATCCATCGATGCGATTTGTTTATTTATCCAGACAAGTTACGCCAACAATATCGGATTATTTGAAAAAGTTAAAGTTACCGGGAGTTGCATTTGCTAAGACCTCGAAGCGTTTTTACCCGGCAGCTGAAAGTATTGCCCAATTAATCGGTTTAACGGATACCGATGAAAACCGTAATGAGAAAGGCTCAGAAGGGATTGAAAAAAGTTATAACAAATGGTTAACCGGTGAATCGGGTCAACGAATAATAAGACGAGATAGATTTGGACGCGTCATTGAGGAATTAGAGCGCACTGAGAGTGAAAAGGCATCGGATTTAGTATTGAGTATTGATGAACGCTTACAGTCTTTGGTTTACAGCGAGCTTAGTCAGGCTGTTGAGTTTAACAAAGCTGACAGTGGTACTGCGGTCTTAGTTGATGTTCATACAGGGGAGATTTTAGCGATGGCAACAAGTCCATCGTATAACCCAAATAATCGATCATCAATTAATTATAATTCATTGCGAAATCGTGCGGTTACTGATGCATTTGAACCGGGTTCGACCGTAAAACCGCTGGTTGTAATGGCCGCTTTAGAAAAAAAGATTGCAGATCTTAATACGATAGTTGATACCAGACCTTTTTATGTCAATCGCTATGAAATCAAAGATGTGTCATATCAAAAATCCCTGAATTTGGCAGGAATTTTAGAAAAATCAAGTAATGTTGGTGTCAGTAAACTCGCATTACAAATGCAACCCGCCGAACTAGTTGAATATTATAGTCGTTTCGGGTTGGGACAACCCACATCACTGGGTTTAGGCGGTGAAGTCAGTGGTTCAATTGCAGCAGATAGAGCACGAAAATGGGCGGATATTGAACGAGCTACCTTTTCTTTTGGTTATGGTTTAAGTGTCACGCCATTACAATTAGCAAGAGCGTATGCAACTATCGGGAATTATGGGATTTATCGACCTGTTTCGATATTAAAAGTCACTGAACCAGTGCAAGGTGAACGAGTTGTACCCGAAAAAATTGCTAAAACGGTTGTCCAATTAATGGAAGCTGTTGCTGTCACTGGTGGTGGTACAAAAGCTTCTGTACCAGGCTATAGTGTTGCTGTTAAAACTGGTACGGCAAAAAAATTATCTGGTGGGCGCTATGTTAATCAATATTTAGCCTATACAGCAGGCATTGCGCCAGCAACAGCACCAAAATATTCTCTGGTTGTTGTGATTGATAATCCTAAAGCGGGTCAGTATTACGGTGGCTCTGTATCAGCACCTGTTTTCAGCCGAATTATGGGGGGAGTTTTAAGAACGATGAATGTCAAACCAGATCGCCAAGTTGATGGCCAAATGATTATTTATTGATAGGTGGTATTAATGGCTACATGCACATTTAAAACTTTATTTAGTTTATTAGGTGGAAACAAAGATCAAGCGATCAAAGATTTTTCGCTCAATCATATATGTATTGATAGCCGTATGGTCAATAAAAATGATGTGTTTGTCGCTATCAAGGGAAATGTCGTTGATGGTAAATCATTCATTCCTCAAGCTTTAGAAGCTGGGGCGGTGACTATATTAATTGAAACAAATAGAAAATCTGATGATTTACGTATCAATTATATCAAGCATGGAAAAAGAAATATTCCTCAGGTTAAAGTTTTTCAACTATCTAAAAAACTTTCTAGCATTGCCGATCATTTTTATCATTCACCTTCTAAAAAATTATCTGTTATTGGTGTGACAGGTACTAATGGTAAAACGACAGTCACTCAGCTTATTGCCCAATGCGTTAATCTGTTAAATCAGAAAGTTGCACTTTTAGGAACGATTGGAAATGGGATCTATAATCATCTTCAACCGTCAAACAATACAACGGCTTCATCCGTTGAAATTCAAACATATTTAGCCGATTTTGTTAAAAAACATGTCAAAGTGGTTTCCATGGAAATTTCTTCGCATGGTTTAGTGATGAATCGTGTCAAAGGTGTTACGTTTGCTGCAACAGTTTTTACTAATTTAAGTCGAGATCATCTTGATTATCACAAAACAATGGGTAAATACGCTAAGTCAAAATGGTCGTTATTTACGCCTAATAATAAAGAAAGACAAGTCGAAAGTGCAGGCAAAGCAATTATTAATTATGATGATAATTATGGGAAACGTTGGATTGAAAAGCTTTCTCAGGTAACAGCCGTATCGTGTCAACCCAAATCGTTAAGTAAATTAAAAAACTTAAATATACCTTATGTTGGTGTGTCGATGATTGAATATCATGATAAGGGTGCCAAAATTCATATGCATTCTAGTTGGGGCGATACCATTATACACAGTCGTTTACTGGGTGAGTTTAATGTCTCAAATTTATTATTATGTGTAGCGACGCTATTAACGCTTGATTTCCCATTTTTCGCTGTTGTGAATATGGCTTCATTTCTCAAACCTATTTGTGGGCGAATGGAGGTTTTACATGCCAATAATAGCCCGACATTTATTGTGGATTATGCTCACACGCCAGATGCTTTACAAAAAGCACTCCAAGCAAGTCGTATTCACTGTAAGGGTGCATTATGGGTTATTTTTGGTTGCGGTGGTGATAGAGATGTAGGCAAAAGACCTTTAATGGGAGAAATCGCTGCGCAATATGCTGACAAAATTATTTTGACGAATGATAACCCACGAACAGAAGATGAAACAAAAATTATTGATGATATTCAGAAAGGTATCATCAATAATTCAAATGTTCAGATTATTACTGACAGAGTACAAGCAATCAAAAAAGCACTCGCAGAAGCTAAACCAAATGATGTGATATTAATTGCGGGTAAAGGTCATGAAGATTACCAAATCGTGGGTCACACGAAACATCACTATTCAGACCAAGAAACAGTGAAACAGCTTTTAGGGGTAGAGAATCAATCATGATTCCATTAAATATTAAGCAAATCAGAACAATTGTAGACGGTGAATTATTAAATATTCATGACGGTAATTTTACGATTGATGTTATTAGTACTGATACACGTAAAATTACAAAACAATCGCTTTTTATTGCACTTGTTGGTGAGAATTTTGATGGTCATCATTTTGCCGAACAAGCAATTAAAGATGGTGCCGTTGCCGTAATCGTAAATCACCCAATTGAGGATAATTCTATTCCACAAATAGTGGTTAAAGACACACGTCAAGCGTTGGGGCAAATTGCCGGTTTTATTCGTCAACAAAGTTCCGCTAAAATTGTTGCCTTGACCGGCTCATCGGGTAAAACGTCAGTTAAAGAAATGACGGCAGCCATTCTACAAAATTGTGGAACAACGCTTTATACTCAAGGTAATTACAATAATGACATTGGCGTACCATTAACACTATTGAGATTAACAAAAGATGATCAATTTGCTGTGATAGAACTAGGTGCTAATCATATTGGTGAAATTGCTTATACAACTCAGTTAGTTCATCCACAAACAGCATTAATTAATAATATTGCAGAAGCGCATATTGAAGGTTTTGGTTCACTTGAAGGTGTCGCTACCGCAAAAGGTGAAATTTTTGAAGGATTGACTAAAGATGGTATTGCTATCATCAATTTAGATAGCTGTTCAGATAAATGGTTTGAGCAATTAACAGATAAAACTGTTTGGACTTTTTCATTAGAGAATCCATTAGCCAATTTCTATGCAAGTCATATTAAAATGGCAGATGTGACCACATTTAAATTACATACACCGTTTGGTGAATGCGAAATCCAATTACCATTAATAGGGTTACACAATGTTTCAAATGCAATTGCAGCTTCAGCTTTAGCGATTTCTGTCGGAGCAAGCTTAGATCGCATTCAACAAGGATTATCAACATTAAAGCCAGTTAAAGGAAGGCTTTTCCCGATTAAATTAAACCAAAATCAATTAATTTTGGATGACACTTATAACGCCAATGTGGGTTCAATGTCTGCTGCAATTAATGTTCTGGCAAAACAATCGGGCTATAAAGTTTTCGTCGTTGGCGATATGGGTGAATTAGGGCAAGACGCTCAAAAATATCATCAACAAATTGGCACATTAGCTAAACAACAAAAACTTGATTGTGTTGTCAGTGTCGGTAAATTTAGCCAATTCATTAGCCAAGCAAGTGAAGTCGGTCATCATTTTTATAATAAACAAGATGCAGTAGATTACCTTATAACGTTATTGCGTCAGTATCCAACCTTAACCATGCTAGTTAAAGGTTCTCGCAGTGCTAAAATGGAAGACGTTATAGAACTAATTAAACAACAAAAAATAAATTAGGATTAAAATTATGTTGGTTTGGATATCAGAATATTTAGTGAAATATTTTACCTTTTTTAATGTATTTTCTTATTTAACCGTAAGAGCTATTTTGGGTCTATTAACCTCGCTAACGATATCGTTAATAATGGGGCAAAAAGTCATTGATTGGTTACAAAAATTACAAATTGGACAAGTAATACGTAATGATGGACCGGAATCCCATTTAAGCAAAAAAGGAACGCCAACAATGGGCGGGACGCTAATCGTTGCGTCGATTTCGTTATCAGTATTTCTTTGGGCAGATTTACGTAATCCTTATGTTTGGGTGGCGTTATTTGTCCTGATTGGTTATGCCATTATTGGCTTTACTGATGACTACTTAAAAGTTATTCGAAAAAACACGGCAGGTCTTATCGCTAGATGGAAATATTTTTGGCAATCTGTTATTGCATTTATTGTTGCCTTTGGCCTTTATGTATATGGAAAAGATAGCGCAGTAACCGTGTTGGTTGTCCCTTTTTTTAAAGATGTCATGCCTCAGTTGGGATTAGTATTTATTTTACTCACTTATGTTGTGATTGTTGGGTCAGGTAATGCTGTTAATTTAACGGATGGACTTGATGGACTTGCAATTATGCCAACGGTATTTGTGGCAGCGGGCTTAGCGCTGGTATCGTGGGCGACAGGGAATACAATTATTGCAGAATATTTGCATATACCTTATATCAAATTTAGTGGTGAATTAATGATTGTCTGTACTGCTATCATTGGTGCAGGGCTTGGTTTTTTATGGTTTAACACTTATCCCGCTATGGTATTTATGGGTGATGTCGGTTCATTGGCTTTAGGTGGAGTACTTGGAATTATCGCCGTACTTTTACGCCAAGAATTTTTATTACTCATTATGGGGGGAATATTTGTTATTGAAACCCTATCTGTCATTTTACAAGTAGGTTCATTTAAATTGCGTGGCAAACGAATTTTTAGAATGGCTCCAATTCATCATCATTATGAATTAAAAGGGTGGCCAGAACCTCGAGTTATTGTACGTTTTTGGATTATTTCGTTAATGCTCGTCTTAATTGGTTTATTAACCTTGAAATTACGTTAATTAAATTAAATCAGGATTGAATCATGATTCGCTATCAGGGTAAAAATGTTGTTATCATTGGGTTAGGTGTCACAGGGCTTTCTTGTGTTGACTATTTTCTTGCGCAAAATGTTATTCCTAAAGTAATTGATACTCGTTTATTACCTTCAGGATTAGAACAACTGGATCAACGAGTTGCCTATCATTTAGGCGATTTAAATGTCGATTGGCTATTCGATGCTGATTTAATAATTGTTAGCCCTGGTATCGCTTTATCAACCCCTGAACTCAAACAAGCTGCCGATAAAGGTATCGAAATCATTGGCGATATAGAGCTTTTTTGTCGTGAAGTTAATCAACTACCTAATAAAAAGATTGTGGCAATCACAGGCGCTAATGGCAAAACGACGGTGACGACATTAGTTGGTGAAATTGTTAAGTCTACAGGTATCAAAGTGGGTGTCGGTGGCAATATAGGTCAACCTGCACTATCTTTACTGGCTCAAGATTGCGATGTGTACGTACTTGAGCTGTCTAGTTTTCAGCTTGAAACCACGCACAGTTTGCATGCAACGGTTGCAACGATTTTGAATATCTCAGAAGATCATATGGATAGGTATCCTTTAGGACTCAAACAATATGTAGAGGCTAAACAACAAATTTATGTGAATGCAAAATACTGTGTAGTAAATCATGATGATAAACTAACTTTTCCAAAAGAAAAAGATAGTCATAATGTGTTATTTGGCTTACATTCAGGCGATTATCATCTGGATGATGATTATGCACATTTGATTGCGCAGGAAAAGCCCGTTTTATCGACTAACACAATGAAACTAACGGGAAGCCACAATTATCTCAATGCGTTAGCAGCATTAGCTATTGCAGATAAATTATCAATATCACGACAATCTAGTTTAGCAACAATAGCCAACTTTCATGGTTTACCTCATCGTTTTGAATTAGTTTTGGAACAAAATGGGGTCAAATGGATTAATGATTCTAAAGCAACCAATGTAGGTAGTACGGAAGCTGCTTTAAAAAGTGTCGTATGTCATGGAAAATTATTTTTATTGCTTGGTGGTGATGGAAAATCAGCTGATTTTTCCCCATTAATTCCATATCTAAAAAATAGTCATCTTGAGATTTTTTGTTTTGGTCGGGATCGTGAGTTATTAGCAAAATTAGCACCCAAAATCACAACAATGACTGCGACATTAGCTGAGGCTATGCAAATAATCGCTCAAAAAGTAGAGGCTAACGATATTGTTTTACTCTCACCAGCTTGTGCAAGTTTAGACCAATTTAAAAACTATATAGAGCGAGGAAATCAATTTGCACTTTTGGCTAAACAATATGCGCAAAGGAGTGAAAAATGATTTCGTTGGCTATAAAAAAGCAAGTTAATCCTCACGTCCCTTTTGATAATCAATTGCTTTGGACGGTATTTGGATTGATGATATTCGGATTAGTTATGGTGACATCAGCATCAATGTCATCGAATGATAGTAATCCTTTTTTCTATACTCAGCGTGAACTCATACAGCTGGGTATTTCACTTGTTTTAATGTGTATAACGTTATCGATCCCAATGAAACGTTGGCAGCAATTTGGAACAGTATTACTCATTATGACAATTATCATGCTTGTTGCTGTTTTAGGCGTGGGGTCTTCCATTAATGGCGCAGCAAGATGGATTCCGCTAGGCGTTTTTAACTTTCAACCGGCCGAGCTTGCTAAATTGGCTTTATTTGTATTTTTAGCAAGTTATTTGACTCGAAAGTCAGATGAAGTACAAAATGGATTTTGGGGCTTTTTCAAGCCAATGGTCGTTATGGCTGTGCTTTCCATTTTGCTATTACTTCAACCCGATCTAGGCACAGTGATTGTATTATTTATTGTTACTATCGGAATTCTATTTATCGCTGGTGCAAAGTTGTGGCAATTTATCGCTATTTTATCGACAGGTGTTGCAGCGGTTGTCAGTTTAATATTATTTGAATCATACCGTTTAAAACGGTTATTAACATTTCTTAATCCTTGGGAAGATGCTAATGGTGTAGGTTACCAGTTAGTGAATTCATTAATAGCAATTGGTAATGGAGGATTTGCTGGGCAAGGAATGGGTAACTCGATTCTGAAATTAGGTTATTTACCTGAACGCCATACCGATTTTATTTTCGCTATTATTTCGGAAGAATTTGGTTATCTTGGCGTCATTTTCCTGCTGACATTACTTTTTTCTCTGGCTTTTAAGGGATTGGCGATTGGGTATCGAGCATTAAATGAAGGATTACAATTTTCTGGCTATTTAGCTTGCCAAATCGGTATTTGGTTTGGTTTTCAAACCTTTGTTAATGTGGGGGTAACATCTGGAATGTTACCTACTAAGGGATTAACGTTACCTTTCATTAGCTATGGTGGATCGAGTTTAATTGTAATGAGTGTGGCTGTGGCGATCCTACTTAGAATCGATTTTGAATTTAGACAACAACAAGCCCAAGCAAGAATAAGGTCAATAAAGTAATGAAAAAATTATTAGTTATGGCAGGTGGTACAGGTGGACATGTTTTTCCAGGTATTGCCGTTGCGCATTATTTAATGAAACAAGGCTGGCAAGTCAGATGGCTTGGCACAGCAGATCGAATGGAAGCGCATTTAGTCCCTGAAAATGGCATCGAGATTGATTTTATAGAAATATCAGGTCTACGCGGTAAAGGAATTGCTGCAATGCTAAAAGCACCTTATAAAATCTTAAAAGCGGTTCTACAAGCCAGAAAAATCTTAAAAACTTATCAACCGGATGTTGTACTTGGTATGGGAGGGTATGTGTCTGGGCCGGGTGGCATTGCAGCGAAGACATTAGGAATTCCTGTCGTATTACATGAGCAAAATGGTGTAGCAGGGTTAACTAATAAGTGGCTTGCAAAAATTGCAACTAAAGTTTTACAAGCATTTCCGACAGCTTTTCCAAAAGCTGAAGTAGTAGGAAATCCTGTTCGTGACGATTTATTAACTATTGCTGAACCTAACGAACGTTTTGAAAATCGTCAAGAACCAATTAGAGTTTTAGTAATGGGCGGAAGTCAAGGGGCAAAAGTACTCAATGATGTTGTTCCTCAGGTAATGACAAAATTATCCGATAAATTTGTTGTTTGGCATCAAACAGGAAAAGGCATGCTAGAACCTGTTATGCGAGCCTATCAAGATTGTGATATGACAAAAAATAAAGTGACTGAATTTATTACTGATGTAGCAGAAGCCTATCGTTGGGCGGATATTGTGATTTGTCGCAGTGGGGCATTAACGGTAAGTGAAATCGAAGTTGTCGGCATTGGTGCGATTTTTGTCCCTTTTATGCATAAAGATCGCCAACAATTTTGGAATGCTAAATCGCTTTCAGATATTGATGCTGCAAAGATTATTGAACAACCTGACTTTAATAGCGAATCATTGATGAGTGTGTTAAGAAATTTAAATAGAGATAAATTAATCGAAATGGCGGTTAAGGCGAAAAGTCTATCTATTACAAATTCTACCGAAAGAGTGGCGGATACGATAAAATCAGTGATAAAATAATTAGTTTTTGATATAACTTTATGTAATAATCGTGTCAAGATGTTGCAGGTTAGATCAATGTTTAGATAATAATAGCTTTAAATGCATAATTAGAATTTTACAAAATTAAAAAAGCTCAATAAAAAATAAACAAAATACTCAACTACAGAATATTTAGGAGTTAGATTGTGAATACAAAGGAATTAGCAGAATTAAGAGCAATTATTCCTCAAATGAAACGTGTCAAACATATCCATTTTGTGGGTATTGGTGGCGCAGGTATGGGAGGAATTGCTGAAGTTCTTGCTAATGAAGGTTACGAAATTAGTGGCTCAGATATTGCAGAAAATGCTGTTACTGAGCATCTAAAAAAATTAGGTGCGAAAATTGTGATTGGTCATGCAGCTGAAAATGTGATTAATTCAAGCGTTGTCGTAATCTCTTCCGCAATTTCACAAGATAATATTGAAGTTGTAGCAGCGCGGGAAGCTCGTATTCCTGTTATTCAGCGGGCTGAAATGTTAGCCGAGCTTATGCGTTTCCGATATGGTATCGCTATTGCGGGTACACATGGTAAAACAACGACAACCGCCATGGTCACCGCTATTTATGCCGAAGCGAAACTTGATCCAACGTTCGTTAATGGCGGTTTAGTTAAAGCGGCAGGCACGCATGCTAAATTAGGTAGTAGCCGTTATTTTATTGCTGAAGCAGATGAAAGTGATGCTTCATTTTTACACTTACAACCTATGGTTTCTATTGTTACCAATATTGAACCAGACCATATGGACACCTATCAGGGTAGTGTGGAAAATCTTAAACAAACATTCATCTCTTTTTTGCGTAATTTACCTTTTTATGGTCTAGCGGTGATGTGTTATGACGATCCAATTAATCGTGAATTATTACCGATTGTTGGACGTAAAATTATTACTTACGGTTTTAGTGAAGAAGCGGATGTGGTAATTAAAAATTATCGCCAAGAACGAGGCGTCAGTTACTACACTGTGTGTCGTCCAGATCGTAATGATTTAGAAATCGAATTAAATGCACCCGGTAAACATAATGCTTTAAATTCAGCGGCCGCAATTATTGCAGCGACTGAAGATGGCATAGATGATCAATCGATCATTAATGCATTGGCAAAATTTGCTGGTACAAGTCGGCGTTTTGATTTACTAGGCGTTTTTCCGCATACTAATGGTAAAGACATTATGATGGTTGATGACTATGGTCATCATCCAAGTGAAGTTAATGCAACGATACAAGCGGCTAAAAATGGTTGGCCGGATCGTCGTTTAGTTATGCTATTCCAACCTCATCGATATACACGTACTCGTGATTTATTTGATGATTTTGCTCAAGTGCTATCTCAGGTTGATGCGCTTGTAATGTTAGACGTCTATTCTGCTGGTGAGCAACCGATTGCCGGAGCAGATAGTCGTTCTTTGTGCCGTTCAATTCGTAATCGGGGCAAAGTGGATCCGATTTATGTTTCAGATTTAGATCTCTTACCTGAAATGATGAAAGAAATTTTAAAAGGTGGAGATCTGTTATTAACTCAAGGCGCGGGTAGTGTAGGTCGTATTGCACGTCAGTTAGCCGATGCTCAAATTTTTTCAGGAGAAGGTCTATAATGATTGATAAAGTTGCGGTATTGTATGGTGGAACATCTGCAGAGCGGGAAGTATCGCTTAAATCAGGTCAAGCTGTACTAGCAGGATTATTGGCTAGTGGAGTTGATGCCCATCTTATAGATACTAAAGATCAACCAATTACCAACTTAAAAGAAGATGGCTTTACTAAAGCATTTGTCATTCTTCATGGTCGTGGTGGTGAAGATGGTATTGTTCAAGCAATTTTGACTTATCAAAATATTCCTTATACCGGTAGTGATGTTTTATCGTCTGCACTAACTATGGACAAGTTAAAAACTAAATTAGTTTGGAAAGCGCTAGGTTTACCAGTTGCTGATTATGTTATGGTAGAAAAGAGCTGCTCAATTGATACTGATGCCATTGTGCAAAAGCTTGGGCTTCCTCTATTTGTAAAACCAAGTCATGAAGGTTCAAGTGTAGGAATGACGCGAGTTAATCATGCTAATGAGCTTAAGACAGCTCTCGAACATGCTTTTAAATATGATAATTCTGTTATGGTTGAATCATTTTTATCTGGCCCAGAATTTACCGTTGCTATTGTTGGAGAAGACGTTTTACCGTCAATTCATATCAAACCGGCGACAAAGTTTTATGATTACGATGCAAAATATTTGTCAGATTCTACGCAGTATTTTTGCCCAAGTGGATTATCTGATGAAAAAGAGCAAGAGATCCGTAAGTTAGCACTTGATGCTTATAAAGCGGTTGGCTGCCGAGGTTGGGGACGAGTTGATATTATGTTTGATGCTAATCAAATCCCTTATTTGTTAGAAGTTAATACCGCACCAGGAATGACAGATCATAGTTTAGTTCCCATGGCTGCAAAACAACATGGCTGGTCATTTAAAGAGCTTGTTAGTCGAATCTTGAATTCAGCAACAATATAACTGGCCTTATTTTATGAAACAAATTCGGCAAGCCGCTCATAGAAGGGAAAACCTAAAAACTAGGCGCTTGCTTATTTTTAGTAGCAAAGAGCAGTTGATTGGCTTTTTGTTTCTACTAACAATTATTGTTATTAGCGTTTGGGTCATTCAAAGTGTTAAAAATTGGATGGATGATCCAGAGCAGATGGTATTGTCACAATTAAATTTTAGTGGCGAATACACTTATACGACCGAAGATGACCTTAGACAAGCGATTCTGGGATTAGGGTTACCTAATACTTATATTGGTCAAGATGTAAATGATATACAACAAGAAATATTAAGATTTCCATGGGTAAAGCAGGTTAGTGTACGTAAGCAATGGCCAGATAAATTAATTGTTTATGTCGAAGAGTACAAACCGGTCTTTTATTGGAATGATTTATTTTTACTAGATAAAAATGGAAATGTATTTAGTGTGCCGCTAGATCGTATTGGCGAGTTAAAATTACCCAGACTTTATGGTCCGGAAGGTAAAGCAAAACCAGTATTAGAAACGTATTATAAATTAGATGATCTTTCAAAAAAATTAGCTAGTAATCAATTAGCTTTGCATATTCAATCTGCGATAGCTGATGAGCGAAATGCTTGGCAGCTAATGGTGAAACAGTGTATAGCCGATTTTTGTGAAGAAAATCATGAAATAAAATTGATGTTAGGTAACGATCATATCGAACAACGTTATCAACGATTTATCAAATTATTTCCTGAAATTCAATCAAGAATACCAGCTGATGAAAGAATAACGGTCGCTGATTTACGTTATGAGAATGGCATTTCAGTACAAAGAGAAAAAATGGCTCAGTAGGGAATAATTTAAGGCTGAAATATGAAAGCAACAGAAAAAAAATTGGTGGTTGGACTAGAAGTAGGTACATCAAAAGTACTCGCTCTTGTTGGCGAAGTTCTTCCCGATGGTATTGTCAATATCATCGGCGTTGGACATTGCCCATCAAAGGGGGTTGATAAAGGTGGTGTAAACGATCTTGAGTCTGTAGTTAAATCAATCCAACGTGCAATTGATCAAGCTGAATTGATGGCTGATTGCCAGATTTCCTCTGTTTATTTAAGTCTTTCTGGCAAACACATACGTTGTCAAAATGAGATAGGCATGGTGCCAATTGCCGATGAAGAAGTGACTGCCGAAGATGTTGAGAATGTTGTTCATACTGCCAAATCAGTAAGAATACTAGATGAACACAGAATATTACATGTAATTGCGCAAGAATATTCCATTGACTTGCAAGAAGGAATTAAAAATCCAATAGGATTATCTGGCGTTCGGATGAAAGCGAAAGTGCATTTAGTCACTTGTCATAATGATATGGCAAGGAATATAGTAAAAGCAGTTGAACGTTGTGGATTGAAAGTTGATCAGCTTATTTTTTCGGGGTTAGCATCAAGCTATGCAGTATTAACTGATGATGAAAAAGAGTTAGGGGTTTGTGTCATTGATATCGGGGGTGGAACGATGGATGTGACAGTTTACACAGGCGGAGCATTACGTCATTCAGTTGTCATCCCCTATGCAGGAAATGTCGTGACGAGCGATATCGCTTATGCATTTGGTGCTCCTCCAATGGATGCTGAAAATATCAAAATTCGTTATGGATGTGCTGTTGGTTCATTAATTGGTAAAGATGAAGTTATTGATGTGCCAAGTGTCGGTGGTCGACCATCTCGTTCTTTACAACGTCAAACACTGGCTGATGTCATTGAACCTCGCTATTCAGAATTATTATCGTTAGTACAAAAAGAATTATTATCACTACAAGATGAATTAAAAAAACAAAATGTAAAATATCAATTAGCTGCAGGTATAGTATTAACTGGTGGTGCAGCACAAATAAAAGGAATGGTGGAGTGTGCTGAAAAAGTTTTTCAAAATCAAGTTCGTGTAGGACAACCGTTAAATATTTCAGGATTAACTGATTATGTACAAAAGCCTTATTGTTCAACGACAGTAGGATTATTACATTACGGGAAACAAAGTTTATTAAGTGATGATGGCAAAGATAATCATAAGTCATCATTAAAAGGGATAGCTAAACGATTGACCGGTTGGTTTAAAAAAGAATTTTAGCTAATATATTTCAAGAACTTCGTGGACATTGTTGGCGGTTATATGTACAATGTCCTTAGATCGTATATTTGGAGATAAGTTATGTTTGAGCCTATGGTTGCAGATGATGAACCAGCAGCAGTCATTAAAGTTATTGGTGTCGGTGGTGGCGGTGGTAATGCTGTCGAACATATGATTGCTGAGCATATTGAAGGTGTTGAATTTTTTGCGGCAAATACTGATGCGCAAGCATTGAAAAGAATTAAGGTAGGTCAAACTATCCAAATCGGCACGAATGTGACTAAAGGTCTTGGTGCAGGTGCTAATCCGGAAGTGGGTAGAAACTCTGCCGAGGAAGATCGTGAGGTCATCCGCAGTGCAATTGAAGGTGCTGATATGGTGTTTATTGCCGCTGGTATGGGCGGTGGCACAGGTACGGGCGCTGCTCCAGTTGTTGCCGAAATTGCTAAAGAATTGGGTATTTTGACGGTTGCTGTTGTGACTAAACCATTTGGATTTGAAGGTAAAAAGCGTATGGCTTTTGCTGAACAAGGCATCGCTGAGTTAGCAAAACACGTCGATTCACTTATTACTATACCAAATGATAAATTGTTAAAAGTTTTAGGTCGTGGTGTTAAACTATTAGATGCATTTGCCGCAGCAAATGGCGTATTAAAAGGTGCTGTGCAAGGTATCGCAGAATTAATCACCAAACCAGGACATATCAATGTTGACTTTGCTGACGTTAGAACAGTGATGTCAGAGATGGGATATGCTATGATGGGTTCTGGACGTGCAAGTGGCGATAATCGAGCTGAAGAGGCGGCTGAAATGGCTATTTCAAGTCCACTACTTGAAGACATCGACTTATCTGGTGCGCGTGGTGTATTAGTTAATGTAACCGCTGGTTTAGATCTTGGTTTGGAAGAGTTTGAAACAGTGGGTAGCACGGTAAGAGCTTTTGCTTCTGATAATGCAACAGTAGTTGTTGGTACAACTTTCGATCCAGATATGTCAGATGAAATTCGTGTTACTGTGGTTGCAACGGGTATTGGTATGGATAAACGTCCTGAAGCGAAAATAACCAAACCAATTCAACAAAACTCATTGTTTAGCCAAAATAACAATTTGGGTCAACAAGAAGAGAAATTAGCTAAAGTAGTGAATGAACAAGCAATTTCTCCGCTTGAAGAAAATAAGATTTTAGATATTCCTGCTTTTATTCGTAAACAAGCGAATTAAAAGTGAACTTATTTGATTTTTTATTGTCATAGTTCAATAGAAACAAATAAAAAAACAGTAGGTGCTAATGAAACAAAGAACATTAAAAAAGACAATTCAAGCAACTGGTGTCGGTTTACATACTGGCAAAAAAGTTACTTTGACGTTGCGTCCTGCTCCTGAAAATACGGGTGTTATATATCGTCGAACTGATTTGAATCCTTATGTTGATTTTCCTGTGGATGCTAAATCGGTTCGCGATACAATGCTTTGTACCTGTCTGGTTAATGAAGATAATGTGCGTATTTCGACGGTTGAGCACATCAATTCAGCATTAGCAGGACTGGGTATTGATAATATTATTATTGAGGTTAATGCACCAGAAATTCCTATTATGGATGGTAGCGCAAGCCCGTTTGTCTATTTGCTGCTTGATGCTGGCATT
Organism: Gilliamella sp. B2717; assembly: GCF_026536675.1. NCBI lineage: Bacteria > Pseudomonadati > Pseudomonadota > Gammaproteobacteria > Orbales > Orbaceae > Gilliamella > Gilliamella sp. B2717. Next base: position 129,195 of record NZ_JAFNNQ010000096.1, read on the forward strand.
GTTGAACAAAATGCGCTTAAAAAGTTTTTACGCATCAAAGAGACGGTACGTGTTGAAAATGGGGATAAATGGGCTGAAGTGAGACCATATAGTGGATTCAGATTGGATTTTACAATCGATTTTCATCACCCAGCAATTGATAATAGTTCTCAACGTTATCAGTTGGATTTTTCATCTGAATCTTTCATTCGTCAGATTAGCCGTGCAAGAACATTTGGTTTTATGCGAGATATCGAAGCATTACAATCTAAAGGTTTGTGCTTAGGTGGTAGTTTAGATTGTGCCATTGTGGTGGATGATTATAAAGTTCTCAATGAAGATGGTTTACGATTTGAGGATGAGTTTGTTCGCCATAAAATGCTAGATACTATCGGCGATCTGTATATGACTGGTCACAACATGATAGGTGAAGTGATTTGTTACAAATCAGGACACGCATTAAATAATCAATTATTACAAGCGTTGTTAGCTAAACAAAGTGCATGGGAATATGTTACATTTGCTGATGATCAAACTGTTCCGCTCGCATTGGGTACAAAACAGCTTGTTTTAGCTTAACAATTTGTTTTAAAAATGAATTTAAACGCTTCCATTTTTTAATGGGAGCGTTTTTGTTTTTATAACTCATGAGATGATGATATGAATAAAAGCCATTTTTTTGCTCATCTTTCACGATTAAAATTAATTAATCGTTGGCCGTTAATGCGCAATGTCAGAACAGAAAATGTATCTGAGCATAGTCTTCAAGTTGCTTTTGTTGCACATGCGTTAGCAATCATCAAAAACAAACATTTTGATGGAAAAGTTAATCCTGAAAGAATCGCTTTATTAGCTATGTATCATGATGCATCTGAAGTGATTACTGGAGACCTTCCTACACCGACTAAATACTATAATCCTCAAATTACAACAGAATACAAAAAGATTGAAAAAATTGCCCAAAACAAGCTAATTAATATGTTACCGCAAGAGTTACAAGATGATTTTAGAACGCTCATTGATGATGACTTTTATGATGAAACAGAAAAAAACATTGTCAAACAGGCTGATGCGTTATGTGCTTATCTTAAGACGATTGAAGAGCTCAGTGCTGGCAATAATGAGTTTAGATTGGCTGAGCAGCGTTTGAAAAAGACATTGTCTGAACGTGGAAGTCCTGAAATGAATTATTTTTTAGAAATATTTGTGCCAAGTTTTAGTTTATCGTTGGATGAAATCACGTTAGATAAATAATAAATGTTAAAGCCTAATTGCGGTTAACTACAATTAGGTAACTTATATGTTATTTAATTTCATTTTCATGAGACATATTTATAAATTATCAGGTCATTACAATTATGATACTTCTCGATAAAGGACTGCTAATGGCAGTGATATTTTAAAGCATGTTCCTTTTTTCTTACCAAGATTGAATAACTGAATATTACCGCCAAGTTCATTAACACAAGATAAAACCAAATATAATCCCATACCACGATTATCTCCTTTGGTTGAATAGCCTTTTTGAAAGATATGCTTTACCTCTTTTTCAGAAATACCTATCCCGTTATCCATGATTTCGATGTAAAAATAGCCGTTTTGGACAGTAAAATTTATCTCTATTTTTTTATCAGCTAAACTATGAACGGCATCTAAACTATTATCGATTAAATTGCCAAGAATAGTGATTATATTATGAATGACTAAGTGATTAGAAATAGGGGCAAGCATTCCATTGATGTTAAAAGTTAACGATACCCCTAATTCTTTTATTCGACTCAATTTACTATTGAGAAAGCCAGCAATAATGGGGTCTTTAATGTACTGACTAATCTCATCTAATTTTGGTTGTTTATTGCCAATAATACCTTCTAGATAATTGACTAATTCTTTTTTATTATCTTGATAGGCTAGCCCATAAATTACATGCAATTTATTACTAAATTCATGTGATTGAGAACGTAATGTGTCGGCATCACGATTAATGCCTTTTAATTTCTCTGCTAACTGGCGTATTTCAGTTATATCACGAAAAGAAGCAATGGCTCCAACTAATTTATTTTTTACATATAATGGAATACGATTAATCAAAATTACCACACCATCAATATTTTGCTCACAATCATATTCAGCAATCCCCTTGTTCATAACTTCATTTAAACGTGTATTAGGAATCAGGGTGCTAATGGGCTTGCCGATAATGTTTTCCTTACTCTTATCCATATGTAATATTCTAACTGCTTCATCATTAATTTGTGAAATTAATCCATTTCGGTTAATCACCACTATGCCTTCTTTGACGGTTCTAATAATGGCATTACGTTCTTCAAAAAGTTGAGCCATTTGGGTAGGTTTAAATCCATACAATCGTTTCGAAATATGACGCGATAACAAACAAGCTAAAATAACAGCTAACGTAAAGGATACAAATAATGATAACCCGATAGGTTGGCTTGACTTTGAAGCCAGATAATTAATTTTTTGGCGTGTTTGTCCAACTAAAACCATACCAATTTGTTGACGTTTATCATTGAATATCGGACTCATTGCGCTAATTGAATCGTCAAATGTTCTTGTTGATGAGGATTGATAGGGCGCTTCTTGTAACGTTTTTTGTTCATTGCCACCTACTCTAGGTTCTCTTATTTTATTTATATCGGGATGCGAATACCGTACACCTTGCATATTAAAAATGACAATAAAATCGACTAAAGAAAGTTGGCGAACTTGTTCGGTATAATGTTGGATTGCTTGTAAATTGTCTGACGTGGGATTACTGACTTGATCAATGAGATTATGATTAGTTGATACTAATTCGGCAATATTTTTAAATCGTTGAGAAGACAGATAAAAATACTCTTTGTTTATCACATAGATAATATAAATATATTGAACAACAACTGAAAATATAAATACAGCGCAAATCAAACTGATAAGCTTAGTTTTAAGCGTTAATTGATTAATCATAGATTTCATATTTTATTCTTCAGCAATAAAGTTGATGGTTCAACAATATGAATGCAGATGAGATAAAAATTATTAATTAAATACGCTATTTACAGACTCCATACTCTATCGATTTAATTAATGATTTTTTGGCTATGGGTTGTATTGTTGACTTATTCATCAATACGTTAGTAAACTTGGATTCAAATGCATTCGGTAAAATAGATTCAGAAGCAAGGTTATCATCAGTATTGGATCTGAAATAAAACCTTTTCCATGGCTAAAGTGATATATTGAGGCTGATTATCTAAAGCATGATGAAATTTACACTGCAGTTTTGTACTTAATGCTAATGCTTTTTCTTCAAAGATTGTCATAACGTATTCCTTATATTTGATAATAGTGTTAAGTGCTAAAATCAGAAGAGTAAATAAGTAAATAGCTAATTTTTATTAAAGACATCAGTGATAAATGTACGTTTTTATCATTAAAAGGCAGTTTACGAATGATACTGAATATCAAGAACGATTGAAAGATATTATTTAATATAAAACTAAGGTGATACATTTTACCACCATAGTTTTATGTTGCGAACTTTAATACAATCAAGTTTGAAATTTTAGAAATCTATCTTAGCACTTGCTGTAAAATAATGACTATTCTTTTTACTTTGACCAAAGTATTGATAATCAAGATTTAAATTTATCAAATGATATTGATAAGCGATTCCAGCTCCTAAATTATATTGATTTTTCGTTCTGTTTGATGAATAGCTATGCATTTTAGATAATCCATTAATGCCATTAAGGGTAATATCACTATCAAATTTATTGCGACTAAAATTAAATGTATAGCCAGTTTGACCCGTTAAAGTTAATTGACTATCCTTATTTTTGAAGAAAGAATAAGTTGCAGTCAAATCAAGCGGCATCAATAGAGCAGAATTTGTCGCTTGACCATATTTGACTAAGTTGATCTTATCATAGCTAACATTGTGAGCACTGTTTTCGGTATAAATATAAGTTAAGCCAATACTTGGAATCATTGCAAATTCTTCGGTATTTTGCCAATGATAGCCAATAGCACCACCAAAATTCCATGTTTTGTTATTGAATTTTTCCTTGATAGTATTAAAACTATCGTGAGTTTTTAAATCATTTTTTCCGAAAGAATAGCCTGCGAACGTAGACCCAAGCATATTATTAGGAAATTTATAACTGCTGTATAACTGAATTTGATATTGATGGATATCAGAATCATTTGATGAAGCCGCTTTATCCTTATATTTTCCAGTGGAATAACCAATGGCACTACCCACTAAAAGATTATCGATAACTTCTTTATCAAACCCGAGCATAAAGCCATTAGAGGTGTATTTATATCCAGAAATGCCCTGATTATTATCGGTATTTTCATAATGGTGAGTCAGGTTAACCCATAAATTATTTTCTTCACCTTGGTTTAGATGAAATTGGTGAACTCGTTTATCTAAAATGGCTTTGGTATCATTCAGTGAATTCATCGCGATTTCAGTTAAATGTAAACCATGATTATTATTATAAAGCCCAGCGATATTTTGATTAAAAAATAGTGTCGTTCCTTTTGATTCAATGGCTAAATTACCACGTGCCATATTGCTGAGTATTTGCCAATTTAATTCCCCAGCTTTGGTATTAGTTTTACTTATCATTTCATTATTATTTGTGTTATACATTGATTCATAAGCGACTTTTACCAAATTATCGGTCAATCGTTTTGCGACATTTTTTGAAGAAATACCTGATTGTTGATAATAACGTGAGATTTGGCGTTTAGCTGCATTTTGTGCATTTTTTACATCATCGAAATTGGTGACATTGCTCGCATTGACAAATACAAGTTCATTTCCCGATTGCTTAAAGTTCAAGTCCCCATAAATATTTTGAACAAGTGGTTTTAGTTGACCGTCTTGAATAGAGTGTATAGTTAATTTATTATTTGCGGCTAAAACTGTCGCATTTACATCGGTTGTCGTATATTTCAATCCATTTTTGATAAAGTCATCTGTTACTGAAAATTTGGCATTAGATGAAAGATTGATGTTATCACCGCGTATTACATTGACCTGTTTGGTATCAGAAATACCAAAGCTAACGATACCATCAATATTGAGTTGAGATGTTTTATTGGTTTGATCGCTAATTGACAGTGAACCCTTAGAGGATTCGATTGTCGCATTTTTACCAACATTTACTTGTCCATTTGGTGCGAGTTTTATAAAACCATTACCTCGGCTTGCACTCAAGATTCCTTGATCTACAACATCGAAATTACCACCACGACTGACATCAACCGTTCCCTCTCGCATGACAATCATTTTGCCTGTTTTACCTATTAAAACAGAAGAACGATTAGAATCCTTGTTTGTCGTTTCTAATACTGTTTTTGCACCAATGATTTCAATGTCTCCGCCCGTTAAATTAAAGGTACGGGTGGTCAGTCTTGCAGGGGCAGAGGCAGTGCCAGCTAGATGATTATCGCCACTACGAATATTCGTATCACCGTCAACAATAACCGTTGTTTTTCCTGTAGAATTTGGGCCGGCGCGCATTACGTTACCGGCTAAAATCATCAAACCACCTCGTTGTTTATCTGCACCTAACTCAACATTAATATCACCCGAAACATGAACGTTAATATCGTGCTCTATAGGATCAAAAGGAAAATCACTGTGTAATCCTAAATATTGGGTAAAGAATTTGGTATCAAATTTACCAATCCACGTGTCATTATAGATTTGAAAATTGCCTTTGATGAACATGTTAATGTCACCTTGTGCATTTGAGGCGGATTCGGTAGCTGTTTTGCCACTAAAACCCAAATGGAAAGATGCATCATCTTTAATCGTTAAACCATTTTCTGCAATAATATTCACTGGTGTAGTGCTGCTATTTGTTAAAAAATAACGTTCATCGATTTGGTTGAAAGGTAAAATTATGTCTGTAGTCACATCATGATTGTAAGCTTGTACACAATTGGCGCTAAAAGCACTGATTACTAATAAAGATATTGATTTCAATTTCATTGTTTTTTTAAGTTAATTTAATACTTTGGGGGGTGAAATAATATATTATTAGTAATGATAATCAATATTATTTTAAATTTTTTTTGATCAATATCATTTTTTGCTAGTAATGAGATAAAAACCAGGTTATTGCAATAAGATCAGCAGAACCACCAGGGCTTAAATTGCGTTCAATCAACTTATCATCAAGTTGAGTTAATAGCTGAATGCCATCTGGGTGTGTAATGCCACCTTGCAAAATAATCTGCTTAGCCTGTTGTTTGACAAAGTTTAAACCCTCAAGACCACCTCTTGATACCAAATTGGTATCCTGATTATAGGCAAGCAAGTATAGCAATGCTTGTAATAAGGAATCTTCTTCATTATAACCATTATGTTGCATCTGTTTGTAAATAGGGAGCGAGATATTTATTGCTGTAGCATAACCTGATTCTGCTTCTCCTCGTGCGCCAGATAGGTTGTGTAGTTTAAATAGCTTTTCACCCACGGATTTTATTTGATGATTTTGTTTAAGCTCATGATCAACAATGCCTTGGCAAATTGTCGACACTTCGTGGTTGATACTTTGAATATTGATTTGTCGTTGTTGTTTCGTTAATCTACCGATAGCGCCAAGTAGCAAACCAAAAGCAAAAATCCCACCTTTATGAGTATTAATTTGATGTGTAGCATGGTACATCGCTTGTTCACACTGTATCCCAATAGGTCTTATATCAGTTAAAAAAAGATGAGGATCTTTATTAGCTGAATCCATTCCATACTGATAGAAGGGTTCAAACCAACACGATATTGCCTCAATACTTGCAATAAAAGTTTGAAAATTCATATCACGGTGAGCACCGTTATTATTCATATCAACCAGCCCGGGTTTGGGTGATAAGCATATCTCTCTGATTAAAGCTTTAATGGCAAATTGTACTGGTAAAGATTGCTGATCTTTAATCAGTTTTGATTCTATGAATGCCACTTGCTTTGAATAATCGTTCATTATTGATTAATACCTATATGAAATGTCAAACTTGCTTGTCTTTTTGAAATTGTTAGAAAAGGTAACTGAATGAATTAAACCGGTACATTACCAATCTATTTAAAAATAGATTGGTAATTAAAGAACTAGTAATCATTATGCGATGATGTAGCAAGTACTTCACGATTTCCATTGTGGCTTGGCGCACTGATAATGCCTTCGACTTCCATTTGCTCCACAATTCTTGCTGCTCGGTTGTAACCAATTCTAAATTTTCGCTGAACGCTTGAAATTGAGGCTCGGCGAGTTTCAACAACAAATTCTACAACCTGATCGAATAGGGGATCCAGTTCTTCGTCAAGACTATCTGAACTACCGCTTTCGCCGTCATCGGTGGCTACGGTGACATTTTCAATGTATTTTGGCGTACCACGCGCTTTCCAATCTTGAACGACCGCATGGACTTCTTCATCACGGACAAATGCACCATGAACACGTATCGGAATTGAACTATTAGGCGCAAGATATAGCATATCTCCCATACCAAGTAACGATTCTGCCCCCATTTGATCCAAAATAGTGCGTGAGTCTATTTTACTCGAAACTGTAAAAGCAATACGCGTAGGGATGTTGGCTTTGATTAAACCTGTAATTACATCTACGGATGGACGCTGCGTGGCTAATACAAGGTGAATACCCGCAGCCCGTGCTTTTTGAGCAAGCCTTGCAATTAATTCTTCGACTTTTTTACCTACTGCCATGATAAGATCGGCAAATTCATCAACCATGACAACAATATAAGGTAATTTTTCCAATGTCGGCATATTGAGATCCATACTGTCGGTTGGTTTCCAAAGTGGATCGGGAATCGGTCTACCCATTTCTTCAGCTTGTTTAATTTTTTCATTATAACCAGCAATATTGCGTACACCTAAAACTGACATAAGTCGGTAACGCTTTTCCATCTCATTAACACACCAATTAAGGGCGTTAGCGGCGTCTTTCATATCGGTGACGACTTGTGTTAATAGATGCGGGATCCCTTCATAAATTGACAGCTCAAGCATTTTTGGGTCAATCATAATAAAGCGAACATCTTCTGGCGATGATTTATATAAGATGCTTAAAATCATAGCATTGACACCAACGGATTTACCTGACCCTGTGGTACCAGCAACCAATAAATGTGGCATTTTGGCTAAATCGGCAACCACAGATTGCCCTGAGATATCTTTACCTAACACAACCGTAAGTGGCGATTGAGCATTTCTAAATTGTGGGCTGTCTAAAACTTCTCTAAAGTAGACTGTTTGTCGATTTTTATTCGGTAACTCTATGCCAACATAAGGTTTGCCTGGAATGACTTCTACCACACGTACAGATGGCATTGAAAGCGAACGTGCCAAATCCCGATCTAGCGTAGAAATACGAGCAGCTTTGATACCCGGTGCAAGTTCAATTTCAAAACGAGTAATAACCGGACCCGGCATATAATCGACAACTTTCGCTTTGACTCGATAGTCAGAAAGGCTTTTTTCGATCAATTCTGACATCGCATTTAAGGCTGCATGATCCACTTCAATGCGTGCTGTTGGTGGTGCAGTAAGTAAGTTTAATGACGGTAGCGGTGTAGTTGGTTTTGGTAGTGGTTTATCATCACGTCTTAATAATGGGTGAATCAAACTTTCTCCATCATCATTTTCTTCCTCTTCGCTGTCACTATCACGCAATGTTAAAGTGTGTACTTGAGTCTCCTCTAGCCTTACCTCTTCTGGATAAATGTCATCTATAATTGGGTTTTCTTGTTTAAGAATGTCTATATCGACATCTTCAGGTGGTTGTGTTACTTGGTTTTCAACCTCAAAATTATGCTGAGTTTCAACTTTTGTGTTATAAGGTGTATTTATTTCTTTGAAATATGATATTTCTCTCGTTAGTTCATCTTGTGTTGCAACGATTGGACTATCAGGATTAGCTTCGTGCGCATTATGCGTTAAGGTAAATAACGGTTTGATCGGTGCATCGGTGATCGTGTATTTATCTTCTTCAAAAGGCTCTGTTATTTCAAGCTTTTTAGCTTGAAAGTCTTGACCGTCAACTTGAATTATCTGGTCTTGATTTTGTTGTTCATTGATGTTTTTCAAAATCAATTCCATACGAGCTAAGATATCACTTTGATTAAGTTCAGTGTTATTCTTTTTGCTCGATGTTTTTTTGGATGATTGCGTTTGTTTTGATGTTTCTAATGTTTGTAGTAGCTCTGCTGCTGTTTTGATGAGTTGTTCATTCTCGTTAGCCGCTAAAGAGGTTGTTGAACTATCAGATGTTTTATTAATGCTTGTTTCTAATGACGTCTCACTATTTTCACTGCTTATATTTGTTTGAAAATCATCCATAGTATCTAATTGACTACTATTTGAATTGATTGACAGTGTTATTTGAGGTTCTTGGTCTTGAGATAATTTTTGATTTTTGGGTTCAGTATCGATTTGATTAACGTGATTGACACGACGGGATAGCAATAACCATTTTACTGGTGTAAGCAAAACCATAACAAAAGCACCAAGTTTTTCAATTATGTAAAGCCAAGATAGCCCCGTTAATAAAGTTACACAAGCAAAACAAACAGCAAGAAGAATCAAAGAAAGAACAAAGTTATTCATCATAGGTAAAAGATTTTCTATGACGATTGAACCAAGATAACCACCAGCTTCAAATTCGCTTGGATCACTAATATTTAATGCAAAAAAACCCGTACTACTAAAAACAAAGGCTAAAATACCAATTATCCGAAAAGAGACACTGAAATAATTAATCGGTTCGTTAGCATGTCGATAAAAATAACCAACTAACTGTACACAAATTAATGCAATAATGACAGGTAAACTAAATGCAATATAGCCTAGAAATTGGAACAAAATATCGGAAGCATAGGCACCAATTAAACCACCAAAATTACTGACAGGATAATGCCAAGCCGTACGTGACCAACCCGGATCCGATGAGTTATAAGTCGATAGTGATAAAAACAAGCAAACGGATAATCCTATTAACGCTAATAGAATAAGTTCAATTATTATCTGTTTTCCTGTGATTTTTTGCTTTTTCAAACATGTACCTTAAAAATATCGCAGTAAATGGTTGGTATTTTACCATAAATTGCAATCTCTCACAGAGTGAATATGTTTAAATCACAATTTATTGGGCTAGGATTAATCGACAAGATTGAGCGTTTTATTGAATCTTTCGCCATTTTGAACATAATGTTGTGCATTTTCAATATTGGCTGCGATTTCTGCTTGCGTTAATTTACGTACGATTTTAGCTGGGGAGCCAAGAATTAAGCAACCTTCTTCATAGGGTAAGCTATGCGTAACAAGGGAATTAGCACCGACTAAACAGTTTTTGGCAATTTTAGCACCATTCAATATGGTACTGCCCATGCCAATTAGAACGTTATTGTCAATGGTACAGCTATGAAGAATAACATTATGGCCAACGGTGACATTTTCACCTACGATACACGGAATATTCGTTTCAATATGTATCGTTGAATTATCTTGTATATTGCTATTTTTACCAATGAAAATAGGTGCGATATCACCTCGTAAAACGGCATTAAACCAAATTGAAACACCTTCTTCTAAAACTACATTACCAATGATATCCGCCGAATTTGCTATAAAACAGCGTTGATGAATTTGTGGTTTTAAATCACCTAATTGATAGATCATTGTTCATTCCTTCTGAAAGATTTTATACGCAAAAATAAACTGACCGCAATAAAGTTACAGATTACCATTGAACCAACCATGAGCCATTCGCTCATGTTATGATTAACGGTTGTCTGGGGATGAGCAGCGACTAACGTAGAAAGTATTACACCAATAGCCCCCGCTACCGCAAATCGAAGCGTGCCTGCCAGCGAAGATGCCGTGCCTGCGATATGAGAATAAAAATCTAACACCACCGCCATGCTATTTCCGCCAATGGTTGATATACAACCAATATAACCCGCTACACAGATAACTAAATAGATAAACCCTAAATTGGTTATAGTTACCACTGTAAGTGCGATAGCCATGATAAATTGAATTAAAAGCCCAAATTGCATCATTTTGATTGAACCGACACGGCGAACAAAACGGCTATTAATCGTATTCATTATAATCATTACGGTAATATTGAGCGCAAAATAATAACCAAAATGGATTGATTCGACACCATGCAAGTTCATATAGACAAATGGCCCTAAACTAAGAAATGAGAATAATCCAGCCCCTGAAAATGCCCCGATCATCATATAAGACAATACTTGTCTATGCCGAAATAACGTTATGAAATTACTGAGAATACGCGTTAAACTAAATTTATCTCGTTTAGATTGACTTAATGTTTCTGGAATAGCCGTAAAAACGAATACCAAACACAACAATGCAATTAATCCAAGGGCAAAAAAATTGGCTTGCCAATTAAACCAATATAATACAAATCCGCCAATAATCGGTGCAAGTAGCGGAGCGACATTTGAGATTAACATAACAAAAGACATCATTTTAGAAAACTCATCACGATCACGATAAATGTCTTTCATTAATGCGTTCACAACGATAGCTGTTGCAGCAGCTGCTATACCATGAAAAAATCTAGCCGTAATCAATTGATGAATGTTGGCCGCAATTCCACAACTTATAGAAGCTAATATGAAAATAATTAACCCAAAAATTAAGACATAACGGCGCCCATAGCTATCAGTTAAAGGACCAAAAATGAGTTGACCAAATGAAAATCCCAATAAATAACAACTAATGGTGAGTTGTACTGTTGCATCAGAAACATGAAAATTTTCGGTGATGGTTGGCATACTTGGTAAGTACATATCTATGGATAGTGGCATTAACATAGATAATAATCCAAGAATAAAAATAAGTGCTTTTTTCGAGATGTTGATCTCTATTGATTTGTCATAGGGCTGCACGTAGCGATTCCTTCATGGATTGTTGGCTTTCATTAATTATTAACTTTTCATTTTTTGATAATAATGGCTCGATTAAATTAGCTTGATCATTAAATTCACTTATTAATGACGGCTTTATATTGGCTATTTACAAAATGATTTAATCTCATCTTCCGTAAGCGGACGATATTCGCCTTCAGGAACATCGAGAATAATATTGCCAATTTGTTTGCGATGCAATGCAGTAACATGATTGTTTACCGCCGCAAACATCCGTTTAACTTGATGATAACGTCCTTCGCTAATAGTTAATTCCGCATGATATTCATCGATGATTGTGAGTTTAGCGGGTTTTGTCAGTGTTTTTTCACTTTTTAACTGAATGCCATTGTGAAATATTTCAATTAAATTATCGGTTAATGGGTGTTCAACAGTCACTTGATATACTTTTTCGCAATGGTGCTTAGGAGATGTAATGCGATGTGACCACTGACCATCATCGGTTAATAACACAAGTCCAGTCGTATCTAGATCCAGTCGTCCTGCTGCATGAAGTTTTTCAGACATGGGTTCATCAATAAAATAGAGAATTGTTGGATGATCAGGATCATCCGTCGAGCAGACATAGCCTTGAGGTTTATTCAACATAAAGTAGCGGTTTTGTGTGATGGGTATGATTTCATAACCATCGTATTCGACAAGTTGTTCTGGACTAAGTTGATAAGCTCCTGATTTTATGATTTCACCATCCACGGTAACTTTTTTCGCTTTTAATTCTTTATTAACAATTGTACGGCTAATGCCTAAATGATGAGCGAGAAATTTATCTAATCGCATAATATTAACATTCCTATAGTGCACTGACAGGGGTATATATATCAAATCGGTGATTTTTGGTTTTAATTTCTGCGGTTGGTTTTTCATTGGCTAGAAAAGGTGCAGAATCCGGTCTTTTTACGACAACCCGTTTTTTAGCTAAGCGCCTTGCCGGTGCTAATAAACTGTCTGCATCACTATCACTCCCTACCAATTGTTGAAAAATACGCATTTCTTTTTTGACTAGCGCACTTTTTTGACGATGTGGAAACATCGGGTCAAGATAAACAACATCTGGCTTATCTGGATAGGAATCAAGTCCAGTAATACTCGAATGATAGATAAGATGTAAATGCTGCTGTAGCCAACTACCAATATTGGGATCTTGATAGGCACGTTGTAGACCATCGTCTAACAAAGCCGCAACGACAGGATGTCTTTCAAACATGGTGACATGACAACCTACAGCCGCTAATACGAATGCATCACGTCCAAGCCCAGCCGTTGCATCCACGACGGTAGGTAAGTAATCACCTTTTACCCCAACAGCTTTTGCTATCGCTTCACCGCGTCCTCCGCCAAATTGACGGCGATGCGCCATGGCGCCAGAGGTAAAATCAACAGAGATGGCACCTAATTTAGGCTCATCTGTTTTTTGTAACGCTAGCTGATCATTTTGATTAAGTAGGACAAATGGAAGATCTGCATGTGTGGATAACCACTGCTCAGCTAATTGGCTTAGCTGAGCAGAATGAGTACTAGTGGATACCATAGTGACGAAGTAAAGCCTCTAGTTGGGGTTCACGACCTCGGAAGTTTTTGAACAGTGTCATAGGTTCATCGCTTCCGCCTTGCGATAAAATATTATCAAGGAAAGCATTTCCCGTTTTCGTATTGAAAATGCCTTCTTCTTCAAAACGAGAAAAGGCGTCAGCAGATAATACTTCAGCCCAAAGGTAACTATAATAACCCGCAGCATAACCTCCAGCAAAGATATGGCTAAAGGCATGAGGGAATCGCCCCCATTCAACAGTTGGTACCACAGCGACTAACTCTCGAACTTGCTTTAATGTTTCTAAAATATCAGGATCTTTTTGACTGTGAAGTTTAAAATCAAACAGTCCAAACTCTAACTGACGTAAAATAAATAGCGCTGCTTGATAATTTTTAGCATCTAACATTTTTTCAAGCATTTCAGCAGGTAAAGGTTCACCTGTTTCATAATGTCCAGAAATAAACGCTAATGCTTCGGGTTCCCAGCACCAGTTTTCTAGAAATTGGCTTGGTAATTCAACTGCATCCCATGGCACACCATTGATTCCTGCAACTGAAGAGACATCAATTTCAGTCAGCATATGATGAAGTCCATGTCCAAACTCATGAAATAGCGTTGTGACTTCATTATGTGTAAATAGTGCAGGTTTATCGCCAATAGGGCGGTTAAAATTGCAGGTTAAATAAGCAACTGGTTTTTGCACGTGACCATCAGCAAAACGCATACGACCAATACAATCATCCATCCATGCGCCTCCTCGTTTATGTTCACGAGCATATAAGTCAAGGTAAAAGCTACCTTTTAATTCACCATCTATATTATAAAGGTCATAAAATTTAACTTCAGGATCCCAAACTTCGACCCCTTGTCGTTGTTTTGCCGTAATGCCAAATACACGATGAACAACTTCAAATAGACCATTTATAACAGTTTGCTCTGGGAAATAAGGGCGCAACTCTTCATCGTTGATGGTATAAAGATATTGTTTTTGTTTTTCACTGTAATAAGCTATGTCCCAAGGTTTAATATCACTAGCTCCAAAAAATTCGTAAGCATAACGTTTTAAATCGGCGAGTTCTTTTTCGCCTTGCGGTTTTGCCTTACTTGCTAAATCAGTTAAAAATTCGATGACTTGCTGTGTAGATTCAGCCATTTTAGTTGCCAAGGATTTATCGGCATAAGTCTCAAAGCCTAATAAATGTGCTAGCTCATCACGCAATGATAAAATTTGTTTTATTATTTCAGTATTATCCCATTTACCCGCGTTGGGTCCTTGGTCTGATGCTCTTGTATTATAAGCTTGATAAAGCTCAAAACGCAGATCACGATTATCACAGTAAGTCATAATAGGTAAATAACTTGGGATATCAAGGGTGAGTAACCAGCCTTCTTGACCTTTGGCTTTGGCTTGCTCTTTAGCTGCTGCTAATGCACTTTCTGGCATGCCTGTAAGGTCATCTAAATTTGTGATCAATTTTGTCCACCCCATGGTCGCATCTAAAACATTGTTACTATATTTAGAGGAGAGTTCCGAAAGTTTAGCAACGATTTCACCATAGCGCTTTTGTTCATCTTCCGGTAATCCGATTCCGGATAACTCAAAGTCACGTAATGCATTATCGATCACCTTTTTTTGCGCTTTAGTCAGTTTGGTATACTCTTCACTTTCTTTAATCTGTTTATAGGCTTGATAAAGCGGTTTATACTGTCCAACCCATGTGCTGTATTCTGATAATAATGGCAAACAAGCTTCATAGGCTTCTCTAAGTTCAGGGCTATTTTTTACAGAATTAAGATGGCTTACTGGAGACCATGCTCGACTAAATTTTTCGTCCATTTCATCAATGGGTTGGATTAAATTATCCCAAGTGTATTGACTATTTTTAGTTAATACGGTTTCAATCGTATGACGACAATTTTTCAAAGCCTCTTGAATTGCAGGTAAAACATGTTCAGGCTTGATTTGTGAAAATAAAGGAAGTGGTGTAGTTTTTAGTAATGGGTTTGTCATGTTGCGATACCTTTGTACAATGATATTGTTGTTTTATAGAACATCAGGTTATGGAAATAGCCATTCATTTAGTTTTGATGAAGAGGGCACTATAATCCCATTAATTTCCGCTCACGTTGCCATTCTGTTGGAGTATAAGTTTTAATTGATAAGGCATGAATACGGTTATCATTAATAAATTCTGCGAGAGGAGCATAAATAACTTGTTGCTTTTTAACTCTGCTTAGATCTGCAAATAATTCACCAATAGCAATGACCTGAAAATGACTACCATCATTAGTCATGACATGCACTTCCTCAAGATTAAGTGAACTTTTTAATTTATCTATTATTTGCTGTTTGTCCATTATTAAAACTCATTATTTTTTGTGATTTTATGTTGAATATTATTCATATTATCTTAATTTGTCTTTTGATTAAAGATGAGCGTAACTTATTTTAGTATCACTGGTTGTAAATCATAAAGCGCAATTAAAGTAAGTAACTGAGGATTCACACTGTCTAAAGTAACATTATATTTATTACAAAAATAGACAAGTGTGGCAAGTCCCGAAGAGTCAACACGAATCAGCTGTGCCACATCAATTTTTTTCACCTCTTTTAATAGTGTATTTTGTATTGACCATATATCACTTAAGGAGTGAGCATCAAGCTCACCCTTTAGATATAATATATCTTGTTGCTTTTCGGTTGTGATTCGTGACATGTTAAGTTAACCTTTAGGTTTTTGATTCGGGTCTATTTTACGATTGGAAAGATCATTTAATTGCTTCGTTAATGCATCAATACCATTTTGTCTTAAAATAGTTGACCATTCATTTTGCTTGGTAGTAATCATACTTACCCCTTCGGCAATTAAATCGTAAGCTTTCCATTCACCCGTCACCGAGTTCTTTCGCCATTGAAAATCAATACGTAATGGTTGTTGACCTTTGTCTGGTTGATTTAATAATACTCGAATAGAAATTAATGTTTTTCCAGTCAAATCTTTTGCTTTTTCAACTTGGTAAGATTGCCCATTATACATAGATAGTGCTTGTGCAAAAGCTTGAACGAGATAGTTTTCAAAAGCATTAAAATAGGCTGTACGTTGCGCATCGGTCGCATCTTTATAGGCGTTGCCTAGAATTAGCGCACCCGCATATTTGACTTGTACATAAGGCAATAGGTCAGATCTCACAATATCTTTGAGCAAATTAGGATTTGATTTGATTGCTGATTGTTGTGCTTTCATGGTACTAAAAATTTTGTCAGCGGCCACTTGCATTTCATCATAAGGATTATTTTCAGCAAAAGCTGACATACTAACTGCTAAAGCGAAAATTAAAAAAATAGTTTGCTTAAATTTGGTTAACATAATGACAACTCCTTACTGTTCATTTGTATCTTGCGTATTTTGTTTCTTTTCTTTATTTGATGAATCACCCATACTATAAAGAAACTGACCAATTAAATCTTCTAACACCATTGCTGGTTTAGTATTGCTAACAACAAATCCTTCTTGAAAATAAGGTGGTTTGTCATTTTTTTGAGCCGTTGTATTAGTGGCATCAGGAGCATCTAATGCGTCAATGGCGAATTCGGTCGATTGATCTAACCCCAAATTGATATCAATAAATTGTTCACCTAAAATTCCTGAGGTTTTGATTGATAGTGAGCTGGAGCTTGGAATTTTATTGTACTGACTATCGATATCCATTGTTACATACGGTTTATAAATATCACTTCCTGATGATGTTAAGCTAATATTGGTTATTCGCCCAATTACCACCCCACCAATTTTAATTGGTGATCTAACTTTTAATCCGCCAATATTGTCAAATACGGCGTATACTCGATATGAATTATGGCTAGTAAAAGATGTAGGATCGGTAACGCGAAAACATAAAAATAGTACTGAGCAAATGACTAGTACCATGAATAATCCAACTGTAATTTCGACTTTACGACTCATGTTTAATGACCTCAATGACTAAACATTAATGCGGTTAAAATAAAATCTAACCCCAAAATAACTAATGATGAATAAACAACTGTATTGGTAGTTGCTCGACTAATTCCTTCAGATGTTGGTACGCAATCGTAACCATTAAAAAGTGCAATCCAAGTACTGGCAATTGCAAAGGCAAAACTTTTTACAAAACAGTTGCCTAAATCATGCCACCAGTCAACATTACTTTGAATGGAAGACCAAAAAAATCCTGCATCAATACCTTTCCAATCAACGCCAACTAATACACCACCTAAAATACCAACCGCGACAAAAATAGCCGTTAAAAACGGCATAGAGAAAAATCCAGCCCAGAAACGGGGTGCAATAATACGCCGTAATGGATCGACTGCCATCATTTCCATGCTTGATAGTTGTTCGGTAGCTTTCATGAGACCAATTTCAGCTGTTAACGCCGAGCCGGCACGTCCAGCAAATAATAATCCAGCAACAACAGGGCCTAGTTCACGCAATAAAGCCAGCGCAACCATCATACCTAAACTTGCCTCAGCACCAAATGTGGTTAAGATAAAATAACCTTGTAGTGCAAGCACCATACCAATAAAAAGTCCAGATACAATAATAATCGTTAAAGATTGTACGCCAACAAAATAAAATTGTTTGACCAGTAATGGGAACTGTTTCGCAAATTGTGGACGTCCAATGAGTGCTCCAAAAAGCATCATCCC
Organism: Gilliamella sp. B2717; assembly: GCF_026536675.1. NCBI lineage: Bacteria > Pseudomonadati > Pseudomonadota > Gammaproteobacteria > Orbales > Orbaceae > Gilliamella > Gilliamella sp. B2717. Next base: position 147,389 of record NZ_JAFNNQ010000096.1, read on the forward strand.
TGAACGCCCCATTAAAGCGATAAGATTAATTAACCATTTTCCCAATCTTTCAAGTAAATTAAACATATGTTATATACCTCGGCTAAGGTCTAATTTATAGTCATCAGCGGGATAATGAAAAGGGACTGGTCCATCAGCTAAGCCTTCAAGAAATTGTTTTACACGCAAGTCGTCATTTTCGCGTAATTGCTGTGATGTTCCGCCTGCAATAATGTGTTGTTCAGCAACGATGTAAGCATAGTCCGCAATACTAAGGACTTCATTCACATCATGACTGACAACAATACAGGTTAATCCAAGCGATTGATTGATTTCTGAGATTAATTTAACAATGACACCCATTGAGATTGGGTCTTGACCGGCAAAAGGTTCATCAAACATAATTAAATCAGGGTCAAGGGCAATGGCTCTGGCTAGCGCGGCTCGCCTTGCCATACCTCCGGATAATTCTGACGGCATCATATGGGCGGCGCCTCGAAGACCAACAGACTGGAGTTTCATCAATACTAAATTGTGTAATACAGGCTCAGGTAAATCAAGGTGTTCACGAATCGGGTAGGCAACATTATCGAAAACAGAAAGATCGGTAAATAGTGCGCCAGATTGGAATAGCATGCTCATGCGTTTTCTAACTTCATAGAGTCGGGCGCGAGACATACTTGGAATATCTTCACCATCGAATAATATTTTTCCTGATTGAGGTTTTAATTGACCACCGATTAGACGCAGTAGCGTGGTTTTACCAATACCTGAAGGCCCCATAATCGCTGTCACTTTGCCTTTTGGGACATTCAAGCTCATATTTTTATAAATTGGTCTTGTTCCTCGATAAAATGACATATCATGAATTTCAACCAAATTTTGCTGTAATGAGTCAGTCACTATGATTCCTACACTACCTTAATTAATTAAAATTAACGTTATTTTACTTGATAATGGCAAATAAAGAAATCGATAAAACATATTGTCAATCCTTATATTATGGTAATGCTTAAGGTAAAAAGCATTTTTTAATTAAAAATCACTGAATCTTGATTTGTAATAGTCAAAAAAACTAAATAAGGTTTTTAGCGTGTTAAATCATTTTTTAGTCTGGCATTAAGCTGCGTTTCTAATCGGTTCAAATAATAATCACATATTCTGATTTATTCATGCCTTGCTTTGCGAGCTAAAAAATTACCTGTGCTTTGCACCAATTGAATCACAATAACTAAAATGACCACGCAAATATAGGTAACTGTGGTATCAAAACGTTGATAACCATATGAAATGGCTAAGTCACCAATGCCGCCTGCGCCAACTGCACCTGCCATTGCTGTCGCTCCAATTAAGCCGATAGTGGCAGTGGTTAGGGTTAAAATCAATGAACTAAATGCTTCAGGTAATATAAAGTACCAAATGATCTGGATTGGTGTTGCCCCCATTGATTCAGCGGCTTCAATAATGCCACTGTTTACTTCAAGTAAAGAATTTTCAACTAAGCGAGCAATGTAAGGGGCGACATAAAATGTTAAAGGCACGATAGCTGCTGTTGTACCAATCGAACTACCCACAATAAATTTAGTAAAAGGGACAATTGCCACTAGTAAAATAATAAAAGGTAGCGAACGAACTAAATTAATAATAGGATTCATAATCCGATATATTCGATTATTTTCAAGCAATCCTCCTGGGCGAGTTGTCACTAAACAAACACCGAGTGAAATACCAATTAATGAACCCAATATTAAAGCGAAAAACACCATATAAAATGTTTCATAACTCGCTTGGATAAATTGCTCAACTGTCACGGTGGTTGAAATATTAGCTTTGAAATATTCAAGGATATCGGTGAAAATTTGCATTTAGTTTTCCTCCCAGCGGTTTATTTCAGTAACTTGTACGCCATGTTCTCGAAGGAATTGTACGGCTTCTTGGATATTGCTATCGTTACCTTTTAACTGAATAAACATACTGCCTAAAACCGTTTTTTCAATTTCAGACATATGAGCAAATAGAATATTAACGACAACAATTTGTTTTAAAATGAGTGAGTTGATAACAGGCTCTGAAGCTGAGCGACCTAAAAATTCAAGTTTAAATAGTTTAATATTGTCTTTTTTGCCTTCTAGCTCTAACAAATTTTCAACAACACCCTTTGGGATTTGATTGCTAATGACTGAATTGACAAAATTTCGAGTTGTTTGGTGTTGTGGGTGTCCAAATACATCCAGCACGTTGCCTTGTTCAATAATTTTACCTTTTTCCATTACGGCTACCTTATGACAAATTTGTTCAATAACATGCATTTCGTGCGTGATTAACACTACCGTTATTTTATATTTTTCATTGATTTTTTTGATTAAATCTAAGATTGCTCGTGTAGTTTGAGGATCAAGCGCTGAAGTTGCTTCATCACAAAGTAAAATATCCGGATCGTTAGCTAACGCTCTTGCTATGCCGATTCGCTGTTTTTGTCCGCCAGACAGCTCTTTAGGATAACTATCTGCTTTATCACTTAATCCAACAAATTCTAGTAATTCACTTACTTTTTGTTTAATAATTTGTTTATTTTTTTTAATTAAAATTAGAGGAATAGCAATATTTTCATAAACGGTTTTTGATTCAAGTAAATTAAAGTGCTGAAATATCATGCCGATCTTTCGCCTAACTTGGCGTAACTCAGAACCGGATAGTTGATTTAAAATTTGATTTTGTATAATGATTTGACCTTGTGTCGGTTTTTCAAGGTAATTGATTAAACGAACTAAGGTGCTTTTGCCTGCACCACTATAACCAATGATGCCAAAAATATCCCCTTTATCAATAGTTAAGTTGATCTTGTCTAAGGCTTGAGTGGTGATGCCGTTTCGCTCATATTGCTTGGATACATTTTCAAATCTAATCATTCTTGCGTCCCTATTAACTTTGGTCTATTTGGATAAGCGCTTGTTTGGCAAGTTTAGCTAAATAGTTTGCTGCAGGTATTATCATGTCAGGATTAATTTGAAATTTAGGGTGGTGAAGTGCATAAGGGCTTTGAGAACCAAGGTTAATAAATGCGCCCGGTACATGATGTAAATAATGGGCAAAATCTTCACCGCCTAATTGAGGTTGAAAATCAATGATTTCATAACCTTCTTGTCTTGCAATATTTTTTGCAAGCTCGACCCAATTTTCTACATTTATGATTGAAGGAGGGCCTTCGAACCATTTTAATTCAGCTTTTGCGCCCATTGCAATAGCAATATGTTCAATAATAGACCTTAACTGTTGTTTGACTTTAGCTCTGATTTGCGGTGTAAGAGTTCTTACCGTGCCTTCCATTTCAACCTTTTCAGGTATCACGTTCCAAGTATTTCCACCTTCAAATTTAGTAATGCTGACAATTACAGCATCAAGACCACTTACAGAACGACTTGAAATAGTTTGTATGGCGTTTACAATTTGTGCACCAATAACAATAGGATCAATACCCGATTCAGGTCTTGCTGCATGTGCTCCAACACCAGTTATGGTAATTTCAATGCGATCAACATTAGCTGAAAAAGGGCCAGCTCGTGATGCCATTTGATTAATGGTTAAATTAGGGTTGTTGTGTAAACCGAGTATGGCATCTATCCCTTTTAATGCCCCAATTTTGATAAATTGTAGGGCTCCACTAAAGTTTTCTTCCGCAGGTTGGAATAGTAAACGAATGGTCCCTGTTAAATCTTTTTCGTGTTCTTTTAAAAGATAAGCCGCTCCCATTAAGATTGATGCATGTACATCATGCCCACAAGCGTGCATAACATTTTTATTTTGGGAACGATAATCACAATTTGTTTGTTCATGGATGGGTAACGCATCAATATCAGCTCGTAAAGCCAGAATAGGTGAACCTGTTCCTATTTCGGCAATGACCCCCGTTTTAGCACCTAATTCTAAAATTTTAATGTTTGCTTTTTCTAAATACGTTTTCAATATTTTAGTGGTATTGAACTCCTGATTTGAAAGCTCAGGATTTTGATGTAATGTAACAAAAAGTTGATGAATAGTTTGTGCAATGGGCTGATGCATAATATATCCAAAAAATGATTATGAGATGTTTTTAACGTTAGCACAGCTTAATTTTTCAACCTAATAATCGTTTTTTATATCTTATTCCAAAAAGTTATAAGATAGAATAACTTGGAATAAATAAACCATTATTTCTGTGCTAGAGTAAAACAAATGTCGATAGCCGATAAAGGGTAACTCAAATGAAAAATGGTTTTATCAAACATAAATTCTTACAACATATTGCTATTGTGGTTTTATTTAGTTCTGCATGTTTAATGAGCGCTTGTGATAATTCCTCAAAACAAGCTAATAATCAAACCAAAAAAGAGATTAGTATGGGGGTATCACCCGGCCCGTATAATGATCTTTTTAGAGATGCGGTAAAACCTATTCTTGAATCAGAAGGATATAAAGTTAAACTGGTTAATTTCCCACATTTATTAGAATCAGATGTGGCATTGAGTGAAGGAAGCATTGATTTAACCGTTGCACAGCATACTGCTTATATGAATGTATTTAATGCCCAACGCAAAGCTAATTTAAAGCCAGTTGTGCATGTGCCATCGGTACCTGCGGCGATTTTCTCTAATAAATATCAATCATTAGATAAGGTTTTTTCTGGAGCTAAAGTGGCGATTCCTCAAGATGCTTCAAATGCTGCACGGTCTTATAATTTACTTGAAAAAGCAGGATGGATTAAATCGAAAGAAAATACGAATCCTATTTTAGCGAGTAAAAATGATATCGCTGAAAACTTAGAGGGCATCGATATTATTGAAATGGATTCGGCAAATATTCCTAGAGTTCTTAATGAGCTTGATTTTGCTGTCATTCCGGGGAGTATTGTTTATTCGGCCAACATTGATTCAAGCAAAGCATTGCTTTTGGAAACCATTGTCCCCGATTTAGAAATTATGGTTGTGGTGAATGAAGGTAATGAAAACAGTCAATGGGCGCAGGCTGTCAAACGTATTTATCAATCCCAACAATTTAAGGATTATATGCAAGCTCACAATCAAAATGGTTATTGGGTGATGCCACAAGAATAAAATCCAAAATGTGCCCGTTGTGAAGGCGGGCATTTAATATCTTGGCATTTGCGTGTCAACGGTTAATGCCCAAGCATCAATCCCACCACTAAGATTATAAAGATAATCAGTATCAAAACCATTTTCAGCTAAATAATTGGCAACATTAAGGCTCCGAACTCCGTGGTGACAGTAAAGTACAATGTCGATTTCATCGGGTATTTTATCTAAATAAAGTGGGATAAGATTCATTGGAATATGGACGGAATTTTCAAGGCGGCATATGGCTACTTCGTTAGATTCACGTACATCAAGTAAAAATAGAGGATGTTTCTGATTTAATTTTTCTGCAAGTTCTGTCGGTGTAATAGATTTTATGTTGGTCATGATTTTTAATATTGTTAAGTAATGGTAAAAAGTTGGATGTTTTATTTGTGTCTGAATATAAAGCAAAAACATATCAAGTTTCAAATGATTTTAACATCATCCTGTTCGAGGAAAACAGGATGATGTGTTGAGTGTTATGCAGCTAAAGCTTTGCTAATTTTTTCATATAAGTCTTTTGATAAATGATCCAGTTTTAATAAGGTTTCAAGTGCTTGACGCATTTGTTGCTGACGTTGTTGATCATAACGTTTCAATCTGATTAATGGATCGATCAATCTTGCCGCAACCTGCGGATTTTTTTGATTTAATTCCATTAATATTTCGACTAAAAATTGATATCCACTCCCATCAGTTGCATGGAAAGCTACAGGATTATTATTAACAAAAGCACCGATTAAAGCGCGAATCCGATTGGGATTACTGAGCGAAAAGGATCGATGAGTTAAAAGTTTTTTCACCGTTGAAAGTGCATTTTTTTCTGGACTCGATGCATTCAAAGCTAACCACTTATCCATCACTAATCCGTCTTGATGCCATTTATTATCAAAATCGGCTAAAAGTTCTTGATGACAATCAAGCTGAGCTTTAACAGCAACTGTTAATGCAGCGATGGTATCTGTCATATTGTCTGCTTGATAATATTGTTGATGAACCAGATGATTTGCTTGTGATTTCTCATCGGCATGGGCTAAAAGCATCAAACAGGCATTTTTTAATGAGCGTTTAGCAATATCTTCATGTTCAATCCGATAATTTTCGATTTTATTGTGACGGTAAACTGCGGTTAATTCATCATAAAGTGCATTACCAAAACACGTTAATAAAAACAGGCGGACTTGATAGATGGCTATTGGGTCAACGACACTAAATAAATTGGCTAGTTCATTTTCCGAAGGTAAAGTGATGATTTGGGCAATAAGAGAGGGATCTGTTGATTCGGATAATAATATTGCTCTAAATGCATCGATAACTGAATCAGGAAGGCTTAGTTGTCGATTATCTTGATAATTTTTAACATTTTCCCGAATATATTTAATTAATAGCATTTGCGCAGCATCATAACGACTAAACGCATTGGTTGCATGTTGCATCAAAAAAATCAAATCACTATCTTGATAATCATAGGTCATTTTTACCGGTGCAGAAAAATCACGTAATAATGAAATAATCGGTTTTTCATTAACGTTATCGAAAACAAATTGTTGTTTTGCTTGTGTTAAATTTAAAACGTGATTAATTGGCAGTTGGTTATGCTCAAGTTTAATGATTTCGCCGTTATGTTGATATAATTCAATATTAATAGGGATATGCAAAGCTTTCTTTTCAGCTTGATCTAAGGTTGCAGGCGTGTTTTGTTCGATAGTTAAATAATAGTGTTTGCTTTTTTCATCATAGCTATCTGTAATGGTTAATTCTGGTGTACCTGATTGGCTGTACCATAATTTGAATTGTGTTAAATCAATGCCTGAAGCATCTTGCATAGCAGCGACAAAGTCATCGCAAGTTGCTGCACTTCCGTCATGACGTTCAAAATAGCGTTTCATGCCAGCTTGAAACTTATCTTCGCCTAACAAGGTATGCATCATTCGTATCACTTCAGCCCCTTTTTCGTACACAGTCACCGTATAGAAATTATTCATTTCTATGACTTGATCAGGACGAATAGGATGAGACATCGGACTTGCATCTTCAGCAAATTGGACACTACGCAAGATTTTAACATCATCAATTCGCTTAACGGCTCTAGAGCCCATATCCGCGCTGAACTCTTGATCACGAAAAACCGTCAAACCTTCTTTTAAGCTAAGTTGAAACCAATCACGACAAGTAACACGATTGCCTGTCCAATTATGAAAGTATTCATGACCAATTACACCTTCAATACCCAAATAATCATCGTCAGTGGCCGTTTCTGGTTTGGCAAGGACATATTTTGAGTTGAAAATATTCAGACCTTTGTTTTCCATTGCGCCCATATTAAAAAAGTCAACGGCAACAATCATAAAAATATCTAAGTCATATTCTAATCCAAAACGAGTTTCATCCCAGCGCATAGCATTTTTTAAACTGGTCATTGCCCAATGAGAACGATCTAAATTGCCTTTATCAACATAAATCTCCAGATCAACTTTACGGTTTGAACGAGTTATAAACTGATCTTTAAGAATATCAAAATCTCCGGCAACCAATGCAAACAAGTAGGCGGGTTTAGGAAATGGATCTTGCCATTGTACCCAATGACGACCGTCTGAAAGTTCTCCTTGTGCAATGCGGTTACCATTAGAAAGCAGATATGGGTATTGTTGTTTATTGGCGGTAATACGAGTTGAAAAACGCGCTAAAACATCGGGTCTATCTAAATAGTATGTGATATGACGAAATCCTTCAGCTTCACATTGTGTACAAAGTGCTTCTCCAGAAACATACAATCCTTCTAGTGCAGTGTTATCAATCGGTTTTATTTCATTGACAATGGTTAGTGTAAATTCATCTGATGGAACATTGTGGATAATAATGCCTGAGTCGGTAATGTGATAATCCTGCCAAGGCTGTTCATCGATATTGATAGCGATTAATGTTAAGTCTTCTCCATCTAAAACTAAGTCTGAGGCTTTAGCATTTTTTTGTATAATATGGCTTCGAGCCGTGACTGTTGTGATTTGTGCGGATAAGTTAAAATCAAGATCGATATCCGTAATGGTAAAATCGGGTGCTTTATAGTCCAGTCGATACTTTGCAGTTGGTTGTGTTTTGGTATTATTCGTTGTCATAGTTATTGTGCCTTTTATTTTTATAAATAATTAAAATTCGATAAATATTGCATGATTTTCACAACTGCACTTATCGTTATTGATGATGTTTAATTAATTCTTTTGAGTATAGTTAGGTTATATTATTTAATCTGGTTTGTTATTAATATTATAGCTTAATGAAGATAGGTTATTATATATTTAATCTATATCTTCAATATTATTCTGCTATAATCTCTAGAATTTTTTTAGAGTATTAACAACAAAAAGACATGTTACCAGCTATAATTACATCAATCTTAGATACTGATGCTTATAAGTTGCATATGCAGCAAGCCGTTTTTCATCATTACCCAGATACCACTGTCGTTGCGGAGTTTCGTTGTAGAAGTGATGATTTATTAGGTCAATATGCTGATGAAATAAAACATCAAGTCAAATTAATGGAATCATTAACGCTTTCCGATGATGAATTTCATTATCTATCTGGCATCTCCTTTTTTAAATCTGATTATTTAAACTGGCTCAAGAATTGGCGTTTTAATAGTCAATTATTGACGATAACTAATCGAGAAGGAAGACTTGATATAAGAATTGAAGGAAAGTGGCTGGATGTAATTTTATGGGAAGTCCCATTACTGGCAGTTATTAGCGAAATAGCACATAGAGATCGTTCTCCTAAGATTGGCGTGTCGGAAGCTATAGCCCAACTCAAAAATAAATTAACAAGATTTAAAGAGCAAACTGCAAATATGGATATGTCGGGCTTTAATTTAATGGATTTTGGAACCCGAAGGCGTTACTCATTTGCCGTACAATCTGCTGTTGTCGATTACCTAAAAAACCATTTTGACAATTTTCATAGTACCAGTAACTATTTACTGGCTTATCGACTAGGACTTACCCCTGTTGGTACTCAAGCACATGAATGGTTTCAAGCTCATCAGCGATTAACCCCAACTTTGCAAGATTGCCAAAAAACAGCGCTTAAAGTTTGGTTAGATGAATATCCTCAAGATTTGGGGGTAGCCCTAACAGACTGTATTACCATGGACGCATTTTTGCGTGATTTTGATACTTACTTTGCTAATCACTATCAAGGATTACGCCATGATTCGGGTGATTCGATTGAATGGGGTGAAAAGGCGATTGCCCATTACCAACAATTAGGGATTGATCCTAAAACAAAAATGTTAGTATTTTCCGATAGTTTAACTTTTGACAAAGCGATAAAGATTTATCAACATTTTCATCATCGAGTAAAATTGTCTTTTGGTATCGGGGGCTTTTTGGCGTGTGATATACCGTCTACTGAAGCAAATACCAAAGCCTTAAATATCGTATTGAAATTGACGCAATGCAATAATCAGTCTGTTGCAAAATTGTCAGACAGTCCAGGAAAAACAATATCGCAAGATTTAGCTTTTATTAATGAATTAAAAAGAACGTTTAACGTTAATCATTAAACTTATTTTTATAAAAAACGTGAATCAAATTATAAATGTTTTATTTAAAAATTTAATTTAATGCCAACTGAGACTAAAGTTAGGTAACTAAGTGGCATTTAGAATATACTTGTATTATTTTTAATACTATTTAACTTAATTAATATAGAGATGGATAATTAAAATGAATTCAGTTGCTCCTATTGTTGATGTGTTACAAGGCAAAATTGCTGTTGGTAGCACTATTTCTGTTCAAGGCTGGGTAAGAACGCGCCGTGATTCGAAAGCCGGTATTTCATTTCTAGCTGTTTATGATGGTTCGTGCTTTGATCCCATTCAAGCTGTTATAGAAAAAGATCTACCAAATTATGAACAAGATATTTTACGGTTAACGGCAGGTTGTTCAGTTAAAGTAACAGGTAAAGTTGTTGAATCTCCGGGACAAGGACAAAAATACGAGCTACAAGCAACACAAGTTGAGGTTTATGGATTTGTTGATGATCCTGAAACTTACCCAATGGCTGCTAAACGTCATTCAATTGAATATTTACGAGAAGTTGCTCATTTAAGAGCAAGAACCAACATTGTTGGCGCGATTACTCGTGTACGTCATACATTAGCGCAAGCCATTCACCAATTTTTTGATGAACGAGGCTTTTTTTGGCTTTCTACGCCAATTATTACCGCATCAGATACTGAAGGTGCAGGTGAAATGTTCCGTGTATCCACCCTTGATATGTTAAATCTACCTAAAACTGACAAGGGGAAAGTCGATTTTGATAAAGATTTTTTCGGAAAAGAAGCTTTTTTAACGGTGTCAGGACAATTAAATGCAGAAACGTACGCTTGTGCATTGTCTAAAGTTTATACTTTTGGGCCAACTTTTAGAGCTGAAAATTCCAATACAACACGCCATTTAGCTGAATTTTGGATGATGGAACCTGAAGTTGCGTTTGCTGATTTAAATGATAATGCAAAACTTGCAGAAGATATGTTGAAGTATGTCTTTAAAACCGTGCTTGAAAAACGTGCTGATGATATGCAATTTTTTGCTCAGCATATTGATAAAGAAGCAATCAATCGTTTAGAAAACTTTATTAATGCCGATTTTGCTCAAGTTGATTACACCGATGCCATTACTATTTTACAAAACTGTGATGCCAAATTTGAAAATCCAGTGAGTTGGGGAATCGATTTAGCGTCAGAGCATGAACGTTATTTAGCTGAACAGCATTTTAAAGCGCCTGTCGTTGTTAAAAATTATCCAAAAGATATTAAAGCATTTTATATGCGTATGAATGACGATGGTAAAACGGTTGCTGCAATGGATGTGTTAGCGCCAGGCATTGGCGAAATCATTGGCGGATCGCAACGTGAAGAGCGTTTAGATATGTTAGATAAGCGCATGGACGAAATGGGGCTTAAAAAAGAAGATTATTGGTGGTACCGTGATTTACGTCGATATGGTACTGTTCCCCATTCTGGATTCGGTCTTGGATTTGAGCGCTTAATTGTTTATGTCACTGGCGTACAAAACGTAAGGGATGTGATTCCTTTCCCAAGAACGCCACGAAATGCAAATTTTTAACTGGTATAAATAAACAAACATTTTTGGATGTTTATGATAAAACGCAAATTAGTGATAATTAGCAAATATGTATAAATTATAATCAAACGGTTTCGTTTTTGGGGTTAGACATCAAAATTAACGAAAAGTTCACTTGCTTTTAAAAAATTTTTATACATAATTTACACTACTGTAAAAAGTGGAAGAAAATAATAGTAATATTATTTTTGGATGAATAATCATTGTACATAAATAGGCACTAAACTTTTCAGTTAGTGTCTTTTAATAAATAACCATGAGGGTAAGAAATGAAACGTAATCTATTAGCAATCGCTATTCCTGCACTTTTAGTTGCAGCTAGCGCAAATGCATCTATTGAAGTTTGGAACAAAGATGGTAATAAAGTAGACTTTTACGGTCGTGTAAAAGCAGCTAACCACATCACTGATCGTGGTCAAAAAGATGAAGGTGACGATACTTCTGCTCGTTTAGGTATGTCAGGTCAAACTCAAATCACAGATTGGTTATCTGGTTATGGTCGTTGGGAATATGAAGCTAAATCTGGTAAAAATTCAGATAACGAAGTTCGTTATGCATTTGCTGGATTAAATTTTGGTGACTTCGGTTCATTTGATTATGGTCGTAATGATGGCGTATTAAAAGCAATTACTGCATATACTGACGTATTACCAGAATTTGGTGGTGACGCTGCAAACAACAATTGGAACGTGCTTTCTGCTCGTACTAAAGCTGTAGCAACTTACCGTAACAATAACTTCTTTGGTTTAAATGATGATATCAGCTTTGCAGTACAATATGCTGATAATGGTGATAACTCACTTACTAAAGATAATATTCGTGGTGAATCAAGAGAAGCTTGGGGTACAAACGTTCAATGGAACATTTTTGACACAGGCTTAACTGCAGGTGTTGGTTATGCTCAATCAACTTCAAGTGATCAACGTCACAATACTTGGGCTACTGGTATTAAATACGATAACTATAATTTATATTTAGCTGCTAACTATTTCCAAAGCAAGTTAAAAAATCGTTATATCGATCATAAAGGTCATATTGCAGATGAAAAAGTTAAAGGTATCGAATTAGTTGCTCAATATGGCATTGAATTAGATGTTGGTCGTTTAACTCCTTCTTTAGCTTATGTTCAACATAAACTAACAAGTGGTTATGATGGTGATAATAAAGCGCATTACCGTTCAGGATCTCATAGCTCACCTATGGCTAAATACGTATCTTTAGGTGCAACTTATGATCTTAACAAAAATTTCAGCGCTATCGTAGAATATAAATTTAATCTACTTGACCATAAAGACATTGGTGCAGCGATGAATACGACTAATAATCGTGGTCATAAGAAAGCAAATACTCCAGGTACAAAAGATGTGTTAGGTGTTGGTTTAATCTACCAATTCTAATTCTTCTTAAATTATAAAAAAGACACTTAGGTGTCTTTTTTATCGCCTTTTGAATTTATTCCCGCCCAAAAAAACATTTTATGCTTAAAAAAATTTATTGTAGGTACTAAAATAAACTAAATTTCGTAGAAATTTACTTATTTGCATTGTTTATCTGCAATGTAAGCAGAAATCTTATATCTAATACAAGATATCACAGTAATAATATAATTGCTTAATTTTGCAGTTATTTATTAACCGAGAGCAAAGTAATTTGCATCTTTAAAAATATAAATACCTATGAGGGTAACAAAATGAAACGTAATCTATTAGCAATCGCTATTCCTGCTCTTTTAATTGCAGGTACTGCAAACGCTTCTATTGAAGTGTGGAATAAAGACGGCAATAAAGTCGATTTTTATGGTCGAGTTTATGCATTAAACTATATTACTGACAGAAACAACCAAACAGGCGAAGGTGATAAAACGACTGCACGTTTAGGTATGTCAGGTCAAACTCAAGTTACTGACTGGTTATCTGGTTACGGACGTTGGGAATACGAAGCTAAAACTGGTAAAAATGCTGACAACGAAACTCGTTATGCATTTGCTGGTTTGAATTTTGGTGATTTTGGTTCATTCGATTATGGTCGTAATGACGGTGTGCTAAAAACTTTAACTTCTTATACAGACGTTTTACCAGAATTTGGTGGTGATGCTTCAAATAATGATCTTTATGCATTATCTGCACGTACTAAAGCTGTAGCAACTTATCGTAATACTGATCTATTCGGTTTAGTTGATGGTTTACGCTTTGCTGTTCAATATGCTGATAACGGTGATAACAGCTCAACTAGCCATTTCAATGCAGTGAATCGTAACAACGGTCATGATAGTGCGGAAGCATGGGGTTCTGTTATCGATTGGGATGTGCTTGATACTGGTTTATCTGTTGGTGCTGGTTACACTCAAACTAGTGGTCACAAAAATGCTAAAGCATGGTCAGCAGGTATCAAATACGACAATGACAATGTTTATTTAGCTGCGCTATATATTCAAGGTAAACAAAAATATGGTTGGGATAATGCATCATCTAACCACAATGCAGATGACTTAAAAACCAAAGGTATTGAAATTGTTGCTCAATACGGAATCGACTTTGATATTGGTCGTTTAACTCCATCTGTTGCTTATATCCAACACAAAGTTAAAGATGCTTCTAGCTATTCTAGCGATGCAGGGCTTAAAGGTAATGACCTTGTTAAATATGTTGATGTTGGTTTAACTTATGCATTCAACAAAAACTTACAAGCTATTGTAGATTATAAAATCAACTTGTTAGATAAAGATGATATCGGTGCACGTCGTGCATTATATGATAGCAGCACATTTAGCAAATCAGAAATTAAAGCGACAACAAAAGATACTGTTGCACTTGGTTTAATCTATCAATTCTAATTAATTGCAATTTGATATTTTTGAAAGGCACTTCGGTGCCTTTTTTATTGTCCCTAATTTAATCAAATAAAACTTGAATTTTAATTGATACTCTGTTAAAAAAATCAGCAATAATAATAGATTAGGACAACATTATGCGTTATACCACTCGTCAGTTAGCTGCCAAAAAAAATATTGCTTTAGTCGCACATGATCACTTAAAAGAGTCATTATTAAATTGGTGTAAAAAAAATCGAGAAGAGCTTTCTCATCATCATTTATGTGGTACAGGAACTACGGGAACATTAATTAAACAAGAAACAGGTCTAAATATTACACCTATGCTTAGCGGCCCTATGGGTGGCGATCAACAAATAGGCGCATTAATTGCCGAAGGAAAAATTGATATTCTTATCTTTTTTTGGGACCCGCTCAATGCGGTACCACACGATCCTGATGTCAAAGCTTTACTTCGTTTATCAACGGTCTGGAATATTCCGGTTGCGACTAATCAAGCAACCGCTAATGCACTGATTCAATCCTCCATTTTTACGCAAGAAATAGAAATTGAAATTCCTGACTATCAAGGTTATTTAGCTGAAAGATTAAAATAATTGCCAATATAATCCCAAATACTACATAACAGAAAGGGCAAATATTGCCACAGAAACAGGGTCTAACATGCCGGCTTTATTGTTAATGTCTTTTGGGATTCTGATTATTGGTATTACAAAAACATTATTGGTAGTACCACTTTTAATTGCATTGTTTAAATGAGGTATTTTTATTGCCAAGCCTGTAAGAGAATGTTGAACAACAAATCAGAGTAATTTAAAAGTAAAACTATTGCGTGGGATTGAATTAATTCGAATTGGCTATGGCGAAGTTTGTTGGCTTATACCTATCGCCGTTTATTTATATAAGTTGCTCGATATAAAAATCGGATTTTGGTATGCAACTTTAATAATTTTAATACTAATCGAATTGACAGTTGTCGGCTTTCTACAGTATTAATTTAAAATAAAGTTTCAATATTGTGAGTTAAAATGAAGAAAACGGATTAATTTCCCCTTTATTAAATAAAATCGCTTCTCCAGTATTCAGCTTGTACCATGTTTCATTAGAAGTTAATGGCAACGTTGAAATGATTGTGACGATATCATTAGGCGTAGTGTGTTTTTGAAAATCAATTTCAACATCTTCGTCAAGAAGTTTTGCTTTTCCGAAAGGTGCTTTACGTGTTATCCAATGTAAGTCAGTTGAACAATAAGCAAAAACATATTGACCGTCAGAGAGTAACATATTAAATACCCCAAGTTGGCTTAGTTTGTCAGCGCATTGCTTAATATAGCTGAATACTTCCAGATCATTACTGGGTTTTTGCGGATATTTCTTGTGAAGTTGATTAATGAGATAACAAAATGCATATTCACTATCAGTCAGACCTACAGGTTCAAATATCCCCATATCAAGATCTTCATAACCTGTTAGCTGCCCGTTATGGGCAAAAGTCCAATTTTTTCCCCATAACTCACGCGTAAAAGGATGCGTATTTTCAAGTGCTACGCCTCCTCGATTTGCTTGGCGAATGTGGGCTATGACTGCTTTTGACTTTATTGGATACTGTTGAACAAGTTTGGCAATAGGCGAATAACTGCAAGGTTCAGGATCTTTAAATGTACGGCACCCCTTACCTTCATAAAAAGTAATACCCCACCCATCTTTATGCGGGCCCTTATCACCACCACGTTTGACTAAACTGGTGAAACTAAAACAGATATCTGTTGGCACATTCGCACTCATGCCCAATAATTCGCACATTTACTTGCTCATCTCTTTTTCGATTAGCATGATTAAAATGTGAATCACTTTAATATGAATTTCTTGAACACGATCAGCATAACCAAAATGGGGAACTCGAATATCCACATCAGCAAGACCATGCATTTTACCGCCATCTTTACCGGTTAACGTAATCACTTTCATCCCTTTTTGTTTTGCTGCTTCAATTGCTTTTAGCACATTAGCAGAGTTACCTGAGGTAGAAATACCTAGTAGTACATCACCTTTTTGACCTACACCCTCGATATACCGAGAAAAAATCGAATCAAACCCAAAATCATTACCTACACACGAAATATGACTAACATCAGATATCGCTATTGCAGGATAAGCAGGGCGATTGTTGCGATAACGTCCTGTTAACTCTTCTGCAAAATGCATAGCATCACAGTGAGAACCGCCATTCCCACATGATAGCACTTTACCACCATGTTTGAACGAATCAGCCAATAATATAGCGGCTTGCTGAATATGTTCTAAATTTTTATCATCTGAAATAAATTTATTTAACACATCAGCTGCTTCATTTAACTCATTTCGAATATTATCAATATACATTAATCTTACCCTCATAAAAAATTTAGCCACCATTGTAATTCTTTCAAAATAGCTTGCAAGTACTAAAAAATAAATTTAATTCTCATTCATTTTTTTATTTTTCATGACTGGTCAATTAAAACATCGTCTTGAAAATAAAAACTAAAATGAGTGATCAGTCTTAAAACATCAATTATTCTAAATTGATTATCTACAATATGAGCTTAATTAAATTATTTTTAAAAATAGTACAGTCTTATTTTTAGATATTTGATGTAAAGATCTTGCTCGTAGCGCTATTTGCTAATAGGAGAAATCTGCAGTTTGTGATACAATTTGGCAGTTATTTTTTCACGAATAAAGATAGTGAAATTGCATTTAAAAATCAATTGATAAGGAATTAGTATGCAAACTATTGAAGCTAAAGTTATCGCACCAAAAGCAAAAGTTGCCATTATTGTGGCACGTTTTAATCATTTTATAAATGATAGTCTTGTTAATGGCGCTACCGATGCATTAAAACGTATTGGGCAAGTCGATGATAAAAACATTACAGTCATTTGGGTACCTGGTGCTTATGAGATCCCACTAGCGGCAAAAGTTGCAGCACAATCCAAAAAATATGATGCAATAGTTGCATTAGGAACCGTGATTCGAGGTAGTACGGCGCATTTTGATTTTGTTGCTGGCGAATCAAGTTCTGGTTTATTAAGTGCAAGCCTAGATTATTCGATCCCAGTTGGATTTGGTATTTTAACAACTGAATCTATAGAACAAGCTATTGAACGTGCAGGCACAAAAGCGGGTAATAAAGGTGCTGAAGCAGCATTAACTGCGCTTGAAATGCTAAACGTTATTAAAGCAATTAAGGAGTAAGTTAGTGGCATCAGTCAATCCTCGTCGTCGAGCAAGAGAGTGTGCGGTACAAGCAATATACTCTTGGCAAGTTTCCCGAAATGATCTTGCCGATGTTGAGACCAGTTTTATTGCAGAACAAGATATGAAAGGCGTTGACTCCAAGTATTTTCGAGAACTTTTAAATGGGGTGGGTAAAAATACAGCAGAGTTAGATGATAAAATGGCGCCATACCTCACTGAACGTACAGTTGAAGAGCTAGGTCTAATTGAATTAGCAATATTGCGAATTGCGCTATATGAATTAACCAAACGCCAAGATGTACCGTACAAAGTCGTGATTAATGAAGCAATCGATCTAACAAAAACGTTTGGTGCTGCTGATAGCCACAAATTTGTTAACGGTGTATTAGATAAAATAGCTCCTACCATTCGTACACGATAACTGACCAAAAGTGAGATTGAAATGAACAACAATTCTGAAAAAAATAAACCAACCATTTTTTATGCGAAGAACAGTGAACCTCAGAAACGTTCTCGCTCAACTCAGCAGAAAATGACGGGTCGTAAAGACAATTTTAAAAAAGATTCATTTCAGTCTAAAACCAAAATTAGACAATCAGTAAATGACCGTATTGAAGTATTTAAACCTAAAACCAATAAACCCGGGACAGAAAAACTGAATCGTAATTTAGAATCAAATTTTAAGTATGGTCAATTTGTCGAACATGATTCCCCATGGCAGAAAAAAGTTCGTGATAATGAGCAAACACCTACTTATGGTTATGATGAATATCGTCAACGTAAGGAAGAAACCCTCGTTTATAGTGAAAACAGTTGTAAAGCTGTTTTCAAACATCGACGCTCAGCAATCGTCAAATTATTTATTACTCAAGATATGACCTATCAGTTTAAAGATTTAATTAGCTGGTTAGTCAATCAACGTTTAGGCTATGATGTCGTATCGGTTGAACAAATTGCGAAAATAACCCAAACGGAGCATCATGGTGGGATCTGTTTAATTGTTAAAAAACGTATACCACTTACATTAGTCGATTACCTCGAAAAAAATAGTGGCAAAAACCAAGATTGTGTTTTAGCAATTGATGATGTGAATAATCCCCATAACTTAGGTGGAATTATTCGAAGTGCCGCATTTTATGGTGTAAACGGTGTCATATTGCGTCAGACTAATTTACTCAATAGTGGCGCAGCAATGCGTATTGCCGAAGGGGGAATCGAAGCGATTGAGTCGATAAAGAGTGATGACTTTGTTGCTTCGCTTGAACGATTAAAACAACATGATTATCAGATTGTTGCCTTATTACCATGCCCGGTTAAGTCAATTAAATCGAGTGAATTACACCAAATCAAATTCAATAAAAAAGTCGCTATCGTTATTTTTCAACAAATTAATCGAAAACTGGTAGAATGTGCAGATGTAGTTGTACATTTACACGGTAATGATAATATGGCGGCACTAAATATTTCTGTTGCTACAGGTATCTTATTATCAACATTATAATTAAAAAATATGATTACTTTATTTTTGCTCAAAACATTAATACCTATAAAGGTTAATGGGATTTGATAAAATAGAGTATATGTTAAATAGCATCAATTGGTTAGAAAATGAATATTTTTTCTGTAGATTGTTAACAAGTTTTAAATGCATTGGTAAGTGGTATGGAGTCTAAACATAAAGTTGGTTTAATTTTTGGTAAGTTTTATCCTCTACATAGTGGACATATATATTTAATTGAAAAAGCGATGAGTCAGGTCAATGAATTACATATTTTTCTTGGCTGTGAACCATCACGTGATCAACAACTGTTTGACAAAAGCCATTTATCAAAACAACCTAAAGTTAGTGATCGATTCACATGGTTGAAAGAAACCTTCAAAGACCGTCATAATATTCATATTCATGTTTTAGATGAAGCTGGAATCCAGTCTTATCCAAATGGCTGGAAAGACTGGAGTGATCGTGTCAAACTTATTTTGAATGAATATAAAATCAAACCAACGGTTATATTTACCAGTGAACCTCAAGATATAAAAAATCATGAGCTTTATTTCGGTTGCCCAGCAATTATTATTGATGCTGATCGCAACTTTATAAATATTAGTGCTACTCAAATACGCGAAAACCCCTACCAAAATTGGTCTTTTATTGCACAAGCTGCCAAGCCTTTTTTTGTCAGAAAAGTGGCGATTATAGGACAAGGAATATTTAAAGAACTCCCAATACAGCTCGCTAATATTTATAACACGCAATACGTATCAAATGGCTATATTAATTATATCGAGCGGGAATTAACAAACTCACATAATAAGCGTTATTTGAGTGAGGCTGATTACCTTAAAATTGCAATGTTACATGTTGAACGGATATCGAGTGCTGAAGTACAGGCTAATAAATTACTGTTTGCTTCAATCGATTTTGATACGTTAGCACATTATTATCAGCAAGTGTTTGATAAAGAACATCAAGTTTTGAACGCATTAAAAGAAAATTATCATTTTGATTTGGTCATCCATGAAAAAGATTTTGACCCAAATCTTTCATCATTAGAATATTTTGAAACCGTATCCAATATGGTCGAAAGGTTGTTGATTTAGTTCATCACTTTTATTCTGGCTTATGCTAAAATAGCCTAAATCTTTGTGATGGGTAAATTTTATGTCTCAATCTTCTGACAAACAAAATAACGATAATCAAGAAAAAATAGATTTTGGTTTTACGCAAGTTTTAAAACAAGATAAAGTAAAACGTGTTGCGGATGTCTTTCATTCCGTTGCCGACAAATATGATGTAATGAATGATTTAATGTCATTTGGTATTCATCGTATTTGGAAAAAAATTACCATTGAATATAGCAGTGTGCGTAAAGGTCAAAAAGTATTAGATCTTGCTGGTGGCACTGGAGATTTAACTGCAAAATTCTCACAATTAGTCGGCGATGACGGATTAGTGGTGCTCGCTGATATCAATGAATCCATGTTAAAAGTTGGACGCGAAAAGCTTCGAGACAAAGGATTATTCAAAAATATTGAATATGTGCAAGCTAACGCTGAAGAGTTACCTTTTGCGGACAATTTTTTTGACTGTATTACCATTTCTTTTGGTCTACGTAATGTGACTGACAAAAATAAAGCATTACAATCCATGTGGCGAGTATTAAAACCAGGTGGTCGTTTATTAATTCTTGAATTTTCCAAACCGCAATACCCAATTTTAAATAAAGCTTATGATCTTTATTCATTTACTATGTTACCGTTAATGGGCAAAGTTATTGCGAATGATGCTGACAGTTACCGTTATTTAGCCGAATCAATTCGGATGCATCCTGATCAAAAAACATTGAAAAAAATGATGGAAGATGCAGGATTTGTAGATGTCAAATATCACAACATGACAGGTGGTATTGTGGCGTTACATACTGGTTTTAAATTTTAAGCGATGAAATCTAATGACATTTTTCAGACTCTATAAAATATTAACCGTTTTTCGTGCATATCAATTAAATGAATTATTGCCAACTAATCGATTTTCAAAGTGGTTACCAATTTTAATATCATGTTTATTTTGGATAAGGCCGAAAGCAAAACATGAAGAAATTGGCGAGCGATTACGTCAAGCATTGCAAGAGCTTGGGCCAGTATGGATAAAATTTGGTCAAATGATATCAACTCGTCGAGATGTGCTTTCTAAAGATATTGCAGACAGTTTAGCTAAATTACAAGACCAAGTTGATCCTTTTGACGGGAAGGTGGCAAAACAATTAATCGAAAAAGCACTCGGTCAGCCAATTGATCATTATTTTTCAGATTTTGATGAACAACCATTGGCATCGGCATCGATTGCACAAGTTCATACAGCCATATTAAAACGCAGCCAAGCTGAAATTGTCATTAAAGTATTGCGTCCTAACATTATACCAGTCATAAAAGCGGATATTGGCTTAATGTATTGGCTTGCCAAACAGTTTACTAAACGTATTAAGTTCGGTGCAAAGTTGCGAGCAATTGAAATCGTACGTGATTATGAACTTACCTTAATGAAAGAGTTAGACTTAAAACAAGAAGCTTATAATACCATACGCTTACGTGACAATTTTATTAATAGTAACATATTATATATACCTTACATTTTTCAAGAACTCTGTCGAGAAAACATCTTAGTTGAGGAACGCATTAAAGGTGTGCCAATTGGTGATAGC
Organism: Gilliamella sp. B2717; assembly: GCF_026536675.1. Lineage (NCBI taxonomy): Bacteria > Pseudomonadati > Pseudomonadota > Gammaproteobacteria > Orbales > Orbaceae > Gilliamella > Gilliamella sp. B2717. Next base: position 168,894 of record NZ_JAFNNQ010000096.1, read on the forward strand.
CAAACACTTAAACAACACAACATTGATATGAAGCTGCTAGCTGAACGAGGTGTTCAAGCTTTTTTCACGCAGGTTTTCAAAGATAATTTTTTCCATGCTGATATGCATCCGGGCAATATTTTTGTTGACATTACCGAGCCACAAAACCCCCGTTACATTGGAATTGATTGCGCTATTATTGGAATTTTAACAGAAGATGATCAGTACTATCTTGCTGAAAATTTCCTTGCCTTTTTTAATCAAGATTATCGCAAAATAGCTGAAACCTATATTGCATCGGGTTGGGTTCCTGAATCTACTGATCCGATTGCTTTTGAAATGGCTATGCGCAACGTATGTGAACCTGCATTTGCAAAACCGTTGGCTGAAATCTCATTCTCACAAATTTTACTAAAACTATTTGATGTTGCCAGACGATTTGAAATGGAAATTCAACCACAATTAATCTTATTGCAAAAAACGCTATTTTATATTGAAGGTTTGGGGCGTCAACTATATCCAGAACTCGATTTATGGCAAACCGCTAAACCATTCTTAGAAAAATGGTATGAAGACAAATATAGTGCTAAAACTATTATTCAGCAAGCATGGGCTTCATTACCACAATGGCGAACACTTTTGCCTGAACTGCCTGCAAAACTTAATGATTACGCACGCATGACAAAACAGATGAATCATCAAATTAAACAGATTAATCACGAACTAACGTGTCGAAAAAAACGAGAACGAATTTTATACAGTGCAATAGGAATACTCATTATATTATTTATCTCTATGCTAATTATTCATTAGATGAGTTATTTGGGAATCTGATAATTTAAGTGTATAATCAAATCACAAATGACGTCGGAGATAATTATCATGATGCCAAGTTGGCCTCAATTACTCATATTAATTGCAGTTATTGTATTACTGTTTGGAACCAAAAAATTACGCTCATTAGGTTCGGATCTTGGTGCATCAATTAAAGGCTTTAAAAAAGCAATGAATGAGGATGATGATAAAAAAACATCAACAGAACAACCAAATAAAGTTGAAACTGTAGACTCCTCTAACGATGAACAAACGACAAAAAAAGAGTAGGTTGTGTTCGATATCAGCTTTGGTCAATTATTATTAGTTTTAATTATTGGACTGGTTGTATTAGGGCCGGAGCGTTTGCCTATTGCAATTAAAACCGTTGCAGGTTGGATTAAAGTATTACGACGAATGTCGGCAACGGTTCAACTTGAACTCAACAAAGAGCTAAAACTGCAAGAGTTACAAGATAGTTTAAAAAAAGCAGAACAAAGTGGTTTAACCAACTTAACACCTGAAATTCAAGAATCAATTGATGATTTAAAACGTGTGACAGAATCGTTACAAAAAGAGATTGATTCAGCAACCCAAACCGATATTGAAAACCCAAATAAAGACAAACCATGACAGACGACGCATCTCAACCTTTAATTGGACACCTTGTTGAACTCAGAACACGACTTTTACGTTGTATTATCTGCATTTTATTGGTTTTAATTTTTCTACTTTACTTTTCTAATGATATTTATCACATCGTTGCTAATCCGTTAATTAGTCAATTACCTACAGGTAGTAGCATGATTGCAACTGATATCGCAGCCCCTTTTTTTACACCCATTAAATTAACGGCAGTGGTGGCGATATTTATTTCTATTCCCTATGTACTTTATCAAGTGTGGGGATTTGTTGCACCCGCGTTATATCAAAATGAAAAACGTTTAGTCGTGCCACTGATTATATCAAGCACAGTGTTATTTTATATAGGTATTGCTTTTGCTTATTTTGTGGTATTCCCACTTGCATTTTACTTTTTTATCCACACAGCACCGATTGATGTTGCAATCAATACCGATATCACCAAATATCTTGATTTTGTTATGACGTTATTTGTGGTATTCGGATTTGCTTTTGAAGTCCCTGTCGCCATTATACTACTCTGTTGGACTGGCGTGACCACACCAAAAAGTTTACGGAAAAAAAGACCTTACATCATTGTGGCTGTGTTTGCCGTTGCTATGTTTGTAACCCCACCTGATGTGTTTTCACAAATATTATTAGCGATACCAATTTGTTTACTTTTCGAAATTGGGACTTTTTTCGCCCGTTTTTATCAACCCCGTAAACATGATGAAGACGAAAATAATGAATAACAAACACAATAAATACGGACTTTGATGCAAGCAAAAAAAGCACAAAAATACAAATATTGAGACTGGCATAAAATTACGGCAACAATGGGAACACTTGTCCCTTCTACAAACCGATCCTAAGGGCGGCATCGACCAATACCGACAAAAAACGAACGCTTTAACATAGTCCCTAATTTTTGATATTTTTATGTATTACTAAAAAACCTATCACAATAACTGGGAAACAACGCTGTTAAAAAATCATTTAAAACCAATAAATTATTATTAAAAATTAACCCATTAGAAAAATGATTTATTAAATAAAAATCTACTAATTGTAATTATTAATCGTTAATAACTATTATTAAATTTTAAAATAAATACTTTTTTTATTTTTCACTTTATGCAAAGCTAATAGCTAATTTTAGTAATCAGCACGAAGGAAATTTAATGACTAAACATTATGATTATATTGCAATCGGTGGTGGTAGTGGTGGCATTGCATCGGTAAACCGAGCGGCTTCATATGGCAAAAAATGCGCAATCATCGAAGCAAAATCTTTAGGTGGGACTTGCGTGAACGTGGGTTGTGTACCCAAAAAAATCATGTGGTATGGCGCTCAAATTGCTGAAGCAATCAATCATTATGGTTCTGATTATGGATTCGATACGACTATCAATCAATTTAGTTGGGATAAACTACTGGCTAGCCGAAACGCCTACATCGACCGAATACATCAATCTTATGACCGTGTACTAACTAATAATAAAGTTGATGTCATTTATGGTTATGCCAAATTTGTTGATTCTCACACTATTGACGTTAATGGCGAACAATATACCGCCGATCACATATTAATAGCGGTTGGTGGAAAACCGAGTATACCAAATATTCCTGGTGCGGAACATGGTATTACATCGGATGGTTTTTTTGCGCTCAAAGCTTTACCTAAACGTGTAGCTGTCGTGGGGGCAGGGTATATTGCTTGTGAAATAGCCAGCGTATTACATTCATTAGGTTCTCGAACTCATCAATTTATACGCCAAGCGACACCATTACGCAGTTTTGATCCACTCATCATTGAAACCTTAATGGAAGTCATAGCCAGCGAAGGTCAACAACTCCACACGTTTGCGATACCAAAATCAGTGACTAAAAATAGTGATGACTCGTTAACATTACACCTTGAAAATGGAGAAAGTTATACTGTTGATTGTCTAATTTGGGCAATTGGTCGTGAACCTGCAACACAAAATATGAATTTAGCAGCGGCAGGTATTAAGGTTAACGATAATGGATTTATTGTTGTAGACAAGTACCAAAACACTAATGTTGCCGGTGTTTACTCGGTTGGCGATGATACAGGCGCAACAGCCCTAACCCCTGTTGCTGTGGCTGCAGGACGTCGTTTATCTGAACGGTTATTTAATAATAAACCTGATGAACATCTAGATTATAACAATATTCCAACTGTTGTCTTTACGCATCCTGCAATTGGTACTGTTGGATTAACAGAACCTGAAGCGATTTTGCAATATGGACAAGAAAACGTTAAAGTCTATAAATCAACATTTACCGCGATGTATACAGCTGTAACACAGCATCGCCAACCTTGTCGAATGAAATTAGTCTGTGTTGGTGATGAAGAAAAAATTATCGGTATTCATGGTATCGGTTATGGTATGGATGAAATATTACAAGGTTTTGCGGTAGCACTCAAAATGGGCGCAACCAAAAAAGATTTTGATAACACCATAGCCATTCATCCAACCGCCGCAGAAGAATTTGTCACCATGCGGTAAATGTCGATTTGTCTGGATTTAAAATAGAATAAAAAAGCAGGAAACATCCTGCTTTTTTATTGATAGAATTATTTATTATTGGGTTTATTTGACCAACCTTTTTTTGCTAACGGATAAAAACCCACCGCAACTGCAATTAACGCGACAAACGAGATATAAATACCTGCACCAAGATAACTATATTGACCCAGTAAATGGTCGGGGCTTAAAAGATAAATTGTTAAAGTCGGTGTAATGGCACTAAATAAAGCGTAGGCTAAATTATAAGAAAACGATAAACCCGAATAACGAATTGCAGGTGGAAAAGTTCTTGTACCAATGATTGGTGTCATGGCGACAGCGCCAATAAATAAACCAAATATTGCCCAAGTTAAATATAATTCAGTAAGTGAAATTGTTGGTGACAAAGTACTATAAAAATAGATACTCATCACAGCCAAACCACCCCATGTTATGATCACTGTTTTTGTTGTCCCCAGTTTGTCTTCTAACCAACCAGAAATAACACAACCGATAGTTAAGGTTAATGCTGCAATACAACCACCAATTCGCCAATCCAGATTAGCAAAATGATACATCCCACCAACAATACGACCAGGCGTTATTAAGATACCTACCATAATCGCAGTGGATAATGACCAAGTTAAAAGTGCTACAATCAAACACGCCGTTTTATGATTTTTTAAAACAGAGATGACAGGAATATTTTTTTCAATTGCCTTACGGGCAGCTAATTCTTTGAAAATAGGGGTTTCGGATAAAAACCGACGCAAATAAACCGAAATGACACCAAAAATACCACCAACAATAAAAGGGATCCGCCAAGCATAATCTAAAATATTTTGGTGGCTAAAACAAAGATCAATAATAATGGTCACAATAAAACCAAGTAAAATACCCCCAGTAATACCCGAAGTTAAGGTTCCGACACCAAAGCCATAACGTTGTTTTGGCACGTGTTCAGCAATAAAAACCCAAGCGCCCGGCATTTCACCGCCAATGGCTGCTCCTTGCAACATACGCATCACTAATAATAACAGCGGTGCAAAAATTCCAATGGTTTCGTAGGTGGGTAAAATACCAATAATAAATGTGGGTAAAGCCATCATTGCCACGCTAAGTGTGAACATTTTTTTGCGACCGACTTTATCGCCAAAATGAGCCATAATGATACCGCCAACAGGGCGAACCAAGTAGCCAGCAGCAAAAATTCCCCATGCAAAAAGATCTAATGTTAAAGGTGATAACGTATGAGGTAAAAAAAGAGGTTTGACAATCGTATCGATATACAGGGCATAGATGACAAAATCATAAAATTCTAACGTTCCCCCCAAAGAAGACAAAACTAATGTTTTTAAATCTTTACTGTTTAATGGCCTTGCAGCAGGCTGCCATTCTGCGTTAATTTCAGATTGACTCATGAAAAAACCTTAATTGTATGGTTAATATAAAATAGAAAATAAAGAAAATGACTCTTTTATAACTAAAACTTGTTATAAAAATCACATTCTGCCATAAAAAATTGTATTTAATTTCATCATAAAAAAATTTAATGAATGCGGTAAAACTGAACATTTGATTTATAATAATTAAAACATTTAATTATTTTATGTTGTACTATCAATAAACTATTTTAACTAAGGATGAATTTGGGGATGATGACTAAAACAAAAATACGCTGTGACTGGGTTTCAAACGATCCTTTATACATAAATTATCACGACAACGAATGGGGAATTGCCCAGTATGATAGTCTAAAATTATTTGAAAAAATCTGCTTAGAAGGACAACAAGCGGGATTATCTTGGATCACGGTATTGAAAAAACGTGAAGAATATCGGCGCTGTTTTTTTGATTTTAACCCTGAAAAAATTATTACATTAACCCAAAAAGATGTTGAATGTTTACTCGAAAACAAAGGACTGATTCGAAATCGATTAAAACTAAATAGTATTATAAAAAATGCACAAGCTTATCTAACAATGAAAAGTAATAATGAAGATTTTTCGACATTTATTTGGTCTTTTGTCGACGGTAAACCAATTATCAATCACTACAAAGACCTTAGTGAAGTGCCTGTCAGTACCGATATATCTGATAAACTATCAAAGGCATTAAAAAAACGAGGCTTTTCTTTTGTTGGGTCAACAATTTGTTACGCTTTTATGCAATCAATGGGATTAGTCAATGACCATTTTGAACATTGTTATAAAAAATAGGAGTTAAAAGAAATGATCGCCAAATTATTTAAGTATGGCTTAGCGTTAATCTTGACTTATTTTGTTATCACTAACATCGTTATTTATCTTTATTCTAAACAAAAGCCAGCGCCAGATGCCGACACCTTAGTTGTATTAGGTGCACTTGTTGTAGGTAAGCCTGCTGTTCCTCATTACACTTTAGCCCAACGATTAGATGTTGCCTACGATTATTTACAACGTAATCCACGAACGAAAGTTGTTGTGTGTGGGGGACAAGGTAATAATGAGTCGGCGACCGAAGCAAGTGTGATGGCACAATATCTAATTAATAAAGGTATTGATCCAAAACGGGTATACCAAGAAGATAAATCGACGCGAACAGCTCAACAATTTGTCTATGCCAATCGTGTATTGCCGTTAGGCAAGACAGTTGTGGTAACTAATGATTTTCATATGCTGCGTTCGCTAATGCTGGCTAAACGTTCAGGCTTTAACGAAATATCAGGTTTATCGGCACCATTAGGGTGGGGAAATGAAGAAAAATATGTCGCATTAATCCGAGAACCCCTAGCATTGGCAAATTCTTGGTTATTCGATCATCCAAAGAAAGATGAATAATCAGCCGACTGATTCTATCACTTAAATAATCAATGAATAACGGCAAAACCCATAGTCACTACTGTTTTTGCCGTGCGTCCATGCTATTATTAGGCATTCAAATTTAAATCAGCTACAAACATATATGAAAACAGATACCATTGTTGCACAAGCAACGCCACCCGGTCGAGGTGGTGTGGGCATTTTGCGAATTTCGGGGCCACAGGCGCAAACCGTTGCGCAAGCGATACTCGGTAAAATACCAAAACCTCGCTATGCGGAGTATCTTCCTTTTTTAGCTTCTGACGGCACAACCTTAGACGAAGGAATAGCGATATTTTTTCCTAATCCTCACTCTTTTACGGGCGAAGATGTACTAGAGTTACAAGGGCATGGTGGGCCTGTCATTTTAGATTTGCTTTTAAAACGGGTATTAGAGATTGCTAACGTCCGTATTGCAAAGCCGGGTGAATTTTCAGAGCGGGCTTTTTTGAATGATAAATTAGATTTAGCCCAAGCCGAAGCCATAGCCGATTTAATTGATGCAAGTTCTGAGCAAGCTGCAAAATCAGCGATTTCATCTTTGCAAGGCGTGTTTTCGAAAAAAATTAATGAATTGGTTGAATCATTAATTCATTTACGCATTTTTACCGAAGCCGCAATAGACTTTCCTGAAGAAGAGATCGACTTTTTATCAGATGGCAAAATAGAAGCACAACTTAATGAAGTGATTACTCGCTTAAACGAAGTTCGCCAAGAAGCAAAACAAGGCTCACTGTTACGAGAAGGGATGAAAGTGGTGATAGCTGGTCGTCCAAATGCCGGTAAATCAAGCTTACTTAATGCGTTGGCGGGTCGTGATGCGGCGATTGTTACCGATATTGCAGGCACAACGCGTGACGTATTACGTGAACATATTCATATCGATGGTATGCCCCTACATATTATTGATACTGCGGGTTTACGTGATGCCAGTGACGAAGTTGAACGCATTGGTATTGAACGAGCTTGGCAAGAAATTGAACAAGCAGATAGGGTACTATTTATGGTCGATAGCACCACCACAACCGAAACCAATCCCGAAAAGTTATGGCCAGAATTTATAGAACGGCTACCCAAAAATATGCCTGTTACAGTCATACGCAACAAAGCAGATTTAACTGGTGAAGCATTAGGTTACAATCAAGTCAATGGTTACTCACTTATCCAACTTTCTGCACGAACAGGGGAAGGGGTAACGTTACTTCGTGATCACTTAAAACAAGCCATGGGTTTTACCAGTAGTACTGAAGGCGGCTTTTTAGCACGTCGACGACACCTGCAAGCACTCGAAAAAGCGTCAGAACACCTCAACAATGGTAAGTACCAACTTACGGCTTTCCATGCTGGTGAACTTCTTGCCGAAGAACTCAGACTTGCCCAAGAAGCGCTAAGCGAAATCACTGGTGAATTCACTTCAGATGATTTATTAGGTCGTATCTTCAGTTCGTTTTGTATTGGAAAATAAGACTTAACTAGGTTACTGCATTTAAATTTAATGAATTTTCATAGTGTTACTCTTTAAAATTAACTATTGCAAAATGTTCAAAAAAAGGGTAATTTTACGTTTAGATATTGTTAACAATTTTTAAAGAATATTTAAAATATAAAATTGTATAAATTTGAAAGCAGTAACTGAAAAACTAGAAAAATTTTTAGATTATTGATTTTTTAACTAATATTAAATCAATTAAGCTTAATTTGTGAATACAAAATAAATCATAATATCTTGCCTTAAGGTCAGATATATTAATAGGTAAAAACCTGCCACATTGTAAACTTCACACTCATCGCTTCAATTTTAACAATATCTTATTCAAAATATCGCAAAATAAATATTTTTATATTTATCACACGGAAATAACTCACACCAAGTTGAGTTAAAAGGAATATTAAAAAAAAATTGGAATGAATTAAATGGAAAAGCATACAACCACCAAAACCACAAAAGAAGAACAACTTCAAAAACAAAAAGAAGAGCAAGCCGCTGAACTCGAAGATCGCATTATTTATGCTGAAGCAAACAAGGATGGCAAAGATTCTCGTTCAGCTTTAGCAAATGGTGGTTGTGGCGTTTGCGAACGTCAAGGATTTCCCATTTTTCTGGTCAGAAAAGCGCCGATTAGTAAAAATTTCAACTTAGCCCAAAAAATGGGTGAAACCATTAAATTATTGGAAGACAATCGAGAGCCACCCATTGATTTAGTCACCCATAAATATGTCTATCGAACCTTACGCGTGGGTTACGTTTATATCTTAGTCAAACATAAAACGAAAGGGTGGGAGTTTTTAGGATATGAAGTGACGCCTTCAGGCGTATTTCGCCATAAAACCATTACTGACTTAAAAGAGCGAAACATTAAAGAGATCCCAGAAAGTTGTACCAAAGACGGCAATCACCATATACCCGGTTCTTTTATCAATATTGACACCTCAATATATGAAGGCGAAGCCTACATTGCTTACACTCGTCGAGCCTGGTCTCAAGGTAAAAACAGTACAATAGAAAAATACCTAAAATTAATGAATGAATCGTCGATCACAATTGAAGTACCTTCTAGAAAAAGATCTTCTTCGACAACCGGTGATTCTTCGACAAAAGAACATTTTGAGATAGATATTCGTTTAGAAAAAGCGATTAAACGTTTTACTAAAATTAACCTGAATCAAGAAGCATACAAAGATCCAAGCAAATTAACTGACGGGGGCAAGCGAAGTTTTGAGTTTCAAAAACTCAAATCCGATAATTCATTATTAGAGCTGGCTGCTGATCCACGATTTATCATCACACATGACGGTAAAAAACGTTTGTTAAGTTCGAAAAACTTTATCACAGCCCACAAATTTAACTCATTACGAGACAGGTCAAACGCAAATAATAAAGAGTTTTTAGCGACAAGCTTTGTCTTAGATGCGCAAATTGAGAAATTAGAACAAACGCGTGAATACAAAGTCCCTGTTGTGGTTCTAGAAGATACGTTTGGTATAGCGGAAGAACTGAGCTTACAACGACAATTAAGGATTGAGCCCATAGCGCAACTGGTGATCAAATCCGAAGAGATTTATAACCAAAAAATTGATGAACATTTCAATAAAATCTTGGGATCTAAACGTGTGGATATACCAAGTCATGAAGATGACAATGATGAAAATGTCAATCAACACAAAAATACCCCAAATTCAAATAACATAATGATAAGCCAAGATTATAATTACTATTACAATGCGACTTTGGCTGCGGGAGTAAATGCAGATTATTTTAGAGAAAAAACACTGCATAAACGTAAAACGTTATCATTGATAAATGAATATCGCAATCAAATCAAAGCAATAGAATTATCAAAAGCACGAGAAGAGCTAGAGTATGACTATATATCAGAATCCAGGATAGGAATTAACAGGCAAACTAGTGTTTGGCCAAAAACAGAATACTTACTATCAAAGGGATATTTTGAAGTTCCGATGACAGCTGAAGAAAAAATTAACCATCTGAAAAAAATTAATAAAAAGGATGGTTTTTTTAAAAAAGCTGAATATTTTGATGTCAAAGCTTTTAAACATAACAGCATAATAAATGGTCGTGCCGAACTCGATGCTTTAATGAGAACCAGCAAACATTTGGAAAAATATGAAAAGCTATTAAAACCGGGTGCTGAAACTCAATTTACCAATTTAGAAAAAAACAGATATAACGCTATAATCAGTTCGATTAATCACTTTTCGCAGGACTATTTGTATTATTTGCTATGGTTATTGGGATTTCCATTCTTGTCAAAACATACTCCGGACAAAATGAGTCAATTTAATGATTGCAAATTTTGGTTAATAGAGTGTGATACAAATTGCTCTAACAACCATGTAGGTTATCTTTCAGATTTTTTAGCAATCATTGATTTTACATGTATAGGTGGCGTGACGAACCCAATACAAATAGCATTATGGGAGAACTTAATCAAGTATGACGATGGTATTTTTTATCATCTGCTTGATGGACGAAGTAACAGTTTTTGGGAGTTAATCATAAAAAAACGCCTTAACATCATGAAACAAGAGCTGGAAGCGCACAGTGATTTATACTCGCCGATAGAAAACAAATCCGACGAACAAATAGCGCAATATCTAGGCGAAGCGGAAGAAAAAGAATTAAAGGCGAAAGCGAAGCGATTGCAGGAAACCAAAACGATATTACAAGAGCTGGAAGCGGAAACAAAGACAAACCAATTAGATAAAAAATTCTTCTGTGAAAAAGGCGAGCTTATGTTGAAGCTTTATTCGATACTCATATCACGTGTACTTTCATGGCATTCCAACTTTACAGAAAAAGACCTAGCCCTATCATCTTATCTAATTATTCAAGAACGATTATCACAGTTGATTACTGAAAGCGGGTTGGTGATAAATGGCGAATTGATTTTTCATTTTCAAATGAAAAATATTCCGGTGTTAGAGTTACGTGAATTTAATCAATATTTCGAACCGTTGCGATACAGTAGCACAAGTTCACCTTATCCGGCTTATTCGCAAACAGAAGAAAGTCAAAATGGGGTGGTTGATTGGAATTTTGTGATAACAGCCAACGACTATATCGATATTGGCTTAAAACTAGTCGATGTCATCAATGACCGTACCGTGCTTAGAAATGGCTCGGTATTATTTCAACGATTAGAAAACTATATACTCGATAGATTTTCAGGCATAAATTCGAATTCAATATTTCCTGCCCGAACATTAAAAAATACCGGTGTGTCAATATATAATCGGATAGCCAAACTACAAGGCGAGTCAATCTTAGACAGTATAAAAAATGCCGGTTTTGACCCGACGGCTAAAATGACGGCATTTGGCGGTAGCATAGCTTTTGTTAAATCGATTTCAGCCGGATTACAATCAGCCGCCACCTACATCAACTACAAAGAAAACTTGCAAAAACTGGAAGATGCAAACTTAAGCGAAACCCTGCGTTATGAAATTAAACGCGATTTACAGTTTGGCATATATAAAGTTGGAGCAAGTTTTGCACTGTTAGTCAACGAAGTTTTAACCTTTATCAATATGGGGTTACCTCATTTAGCCGGGTCGTTTATTGCAAACCGAGCCAATCTCAGTCTTTTAGTCAATGGTGTGTTTAAAACCTCTGCCATGGTAGCGGGTGTC
>NZ_JAFNNQ010000007.1:0-216 GCF_026536675.1 Gilliamella sp. B2717
GCGTTTTGCCGTATTCAGTCGCCAGCTTGATATGCTCTTGTCCCCGTTTGTCATCCATGCGCAACTTGTTATTGGTGGGGGTACGAATCACATTACGGTGTTTGTTTATTGTGGTGACATGGTCAGGGTGGGCACTGTCATGCAGGGCATGGGCAATATACGGGCGGTCAGGATTGCCGTCCATAAAGGCCATGGCGACTTCCGTGCCGTCTATTA
>NZ_JAFNNQ010000007.1:238-357 GCF_026536675.1 Gilliamella sp. B2717
ACCTCCGGCATACGGTTTTGCCAGTCTTACCCATAAACTTTCATTGCCTGCTTTCCACGCTTTCAGGTCATAGTTAAATTTCACCCGATACCGACCCTGGGTATCAATATAGCCATAGG
>NZ_JAFNNQ010000007.1:420-559 GCF_026536675.1 Gilliamella sp. B2717
GCCCCCGATTTGTGGCCAGGCTATCGGTTTGGGACGGTATGGTTTTAATACCTGATACGGAATAGCAGTAAAATGTAACTCGTAAGCATCCGTGCGGTTGCCTTGCCCTTCCACACTTAATATTATCACCCCGTCAGCA
>NZ_JAFNNQ010000007.1:703-833 GCF_026536675.1 Gilliamella sp. B2717
CTCGGGTTAGAAAGATTATCGTCGTTATCGTTATCTACATCATCTACATCACCGTTCAGCTTATCTTCTTGTCCGTTACTTTTCAGCCCTTTGTAGTGTTCGCCATAACGGTAATCCGTGCCATAGGTGG
>NZ_JAFNNQ010000007.1:934-1095 GCF_026536675.1 Gilliamella sp. B2717
CCGGTAGTTGTAATCCTGCACTTTAACCGACGATTCCACCACCCGACTGCGTAACCGGATATCCCAGATACTTTCTGCACCGCCATCCAGCGTCCCGCTCGGTAACCGGTAATCAATATCGCTGACCTGCTCATAACCTTGTTCGTAATCGCTTATCACCA
>NZ_JAFNNQ010000008.1:0-174 GCF_026536675.1 Gilliamella sp. B2717
ATGAATGTCAGTAAGGTGAATTTAGTTAATGTTTTCATTCCGTGCTTCTTGGTTTCATCAATAAATAGGCTAAGGGTTCATGATATAACTCACCGTCATCGCCTTTTATAAAGGTAACAGTTTCTGGATAATTTTTTCCTGGCAATTTGACTTTTACTGTATATAAGGCATTAA
>NZ_JAFNNQ010000008.1:190-381 GCF_026536675.1 Gilliamella sp. B2717
TAACGCCCAATCAGGCGTATCTAATACCTGATAATCAATTTTTACATCCACATTTGTCTGATTTTTTCGATATAACCCACTTTCATACGTTTTTTCTGTTATATCTTTTACTTTCACTATTTTTTTAGGGCCATAGCAAAATGAACTATTGTAAAAAGGTTTCTTCCATCTATTATCAATAAATTGATGCC
>NZ_JAFNNQ010000008.1:403-528 GCF_026536675.1 Gilliamella sp. B2717
CAAGTCATAGCGATAAATGCCTGATTGCCCTTCTACTGGCGTTTGGCTTAATAAGCCTAATTCTGCAAACAGTGGTAAGGTTTTCGCTAATTTACCTTTATTCCAACTCGCCCATTGACTGTCAC
>NZ_JAFNNQ010000008.1:538-973 GCF_026536675.1 Gilliamella sp. B2717
TGGTTCATCCGTATACGGTAGTTTTACTGAACCAAGAAAATAGCAAAAGTCGCCTTTAGCTTTATTTGTGGCTCGTGATTCATCATATTCTTTTTGAATATGCTCCCTTAGTTTTTCTTTGTTATAACAACCCAATAGTGAACAGGTGATTAATGTCAGTAAGGTGAATTTAGTTAATGTTTTCATTGCATACTTCTAAGGTTTAATCATTAAATGAGTTAAGGGTTCATGATATAATTCACCGTCATCGCCTTTGATAAAAGTGATCTCATCAATATAAGTTTTTCCGGGTACTTTTACCTTTATAGGATCATACAAAGCATTGAGTTTATCTTCCCCATTTAATGCCCAATCAGGGGTATCCAATACTTGATAATCGATATCGACATACACATTTGTCTGATTTTTTCGATATAACCCACTTTCATACGTTTT
>NZ_JAFNNQ010000008.1:1030-1212 GCF_026536675.1 Gilliamella sp. B2717
ACCATAGCAAAAAGAGCTATAGTAAATAGGTTCCTTATCGCTATTGTTAATATATTGATACCAATATTCACGCCCCAAATCGGTTAAGTCATAGTGATAAATGTCTGATTGACCTTCTACTGGCGTTTGGCTTAATAAGCCTAATTCAGCAAACAGTGGTAAGGTTTTCGCTAATTTACCTT
>NZ_JAFNNQ010000009.1:0-175 GCF_026536675.1 Gilliamella sp. B2717
ACATGTTATCTTGTTAACAAGAATTGCTCGGTGCGCAGTAAAAATTGCAAAAGAGTTTCCGTTAAAAAAACTCCATGATTGCAAGTAAGTATATGATAATTATAAAATTACATACCTAATGTGTATTAAACTAAATCGCCTAAAAAAACAACAAAAAATCGGTAGAATTTTACAC
>NZ_JAFNNQ010000009.1:279-89085 GCF_026536675.1 Gilliamella sp. B2717
TACAACATTAGTATTTCGAGACAGCTTAATAAAGTGTTCCCTATACACATAGGGATAAACCGCAACCTACCACCCACCAAAAGGGTAAACAAATGTGTTCCCTATACACATAGGGATAAACCGGACATTAGAGCTATTTACGCGCGAATTGTTTATGTGTTCCCTATACACATAGGGATAAACCGTCGAAAAACCACCCTCAACATATTTAATTGTAGTGTTCCCTATACACATAGGGATAAACCGCGTATCATCATGGCTTATAACGCAAAAACGATCGTGTTCCCTATACACATAGGGATAAACCGGAAACATGGTTAATTTAATTATTATAATAAGGGTGTTCCCTATACACATAGGGATAAACCGTGAAATGTTTATTAAAAACTAAACTTTTTTATGTGTTCCCTATACACATAGGGATAAACCGGTGGCGTTGGTAAAACGTCCAGCGTCGTTCATGTGTTCCCTATACACATAGGGATAAACCGAATGCCGTTAACTGTATTTTTGGCGATAAAACGTGTTCCCTATACACATAGGGATAAACCGGAGGGTATTCAAAGATACACGGGCGATTTATGCGTGTTCCCTATACACATAGGGATAAACCGAGAGGAAATCGCGTTCACGCTGGGTGACGGCGGTGTTCCCTATACACATAGGGATAAACCGCTGCGTACGTATTAGCGGGTTTGCAGCGTGCAGTGTTCCCTATACACATAGGGATAAACCGGGTGTAGTCTGATTTTTAGCTCCAGCAAATTTGTGTTCCCTATACACATAGGGATAAACCGATCACTCGGCTATACGAGGCGGTAATTAATAAAGTGTTCCCTATACACATAGGGATAAACCGGTAATTATACAACCTGACTAGGCATTCGAGCTGTGTTCCCTATACACATAGGGATAAACCGGGGATAAAGGAGATAGGGGTGATCGTGGTGAAGTGTTCCCTATACACATAGGGATAAACCGAGTTAGCTATTGAAAATACGGTAAAAGATTTAGTGTTCCCTATACACATAGGGATAAACCGTATTAGCCGAATTGCTCGGACAATTTTGACATGTGTTCCCTATACACATAGGGATAAACCGTCGATATCGACGATCTGAAAGAATCGAATAGCGTGTTCCCTATACACATAGGGATAAACCGGACATAGCAGAGGCATACAAAGTTGATTTAACGTGTTCCCTATACACATAGGGATAAACCGTAGTATCAGTATTTTTAATGCCCTTTCCTGAAGTGTTCCCTATACACATAGGGATAAACTGTTCGCATGCGAACAAATATGAATAATCGATAAGGTTTCTTTTATTCTTAATAGCGCCAAGCAGGCATTTTGTAAAATCCCTGCTTGGTGGGTGTTGATAGATGTCATACCGTTTTTAAAAAGTCTAAAAACTCATTTTTTGACAATGGCGTTTCTGCAACTTGTCATTTATAATCCTTATTTTTTAAGTTTAAGCAATCTTAATGCATTGGCTGTGACAATCGCTGTTGTTCCCGAATCAGCTAATACAGCAAGCCAAAGTCCTGTAATACCAAATAGGCTGGTAATTAAAAATATCAACTTAATGCCTAAAGCAATTGTAATATTCTGTTTGATATTACGGTTAGCAAAGCGCGTTAAACGTATCAATTTTGGTAAACTCAATAAACTATTTTTGGTTAAAGCCGCATCGGCTGTTTCGAGTGCGACATCTGTTCCGCTACCCATTGCAATACCTACAGTAGCGGCTTTCATGGCAGGGGAGTCATTAATACCATCGCCAACCATGGCAATAGCGGTTGTGGTGCTTATTTTTTCAATTTCATTTAATTTATCGGCCGGTAAAAGTTCCGCTCGGTAATCAATATTGAGTTGTTGGGCAATAGCTTTGGCTGCTCGTTCATTATCACCTGTTAACATCAAGGTTTTTAAGCCTAATTGATGAAGTTGATTAAGTGCACTGACCGCATCTTGGCGAAGTACATCTTGCAAAGCAATGATACCCAATAATTTTTGATGAGATACTACAACGACAACCGTTTTTCCTTCAGTTTCAAGCTGTTGTATAAGCTGTGCATCTTCTTGGGGTAATTGGGTTGATAGGGTGTCGAGTCTATTCGGAGCTACAACGTAAAAAGTCTCTTGATTGATATCTCCTTGAATACCGACCCCAGCAATCGCTTTACGATTATTGGCTTCAGTAAAAACAATCTTATTTTGTTTAGCATAGTCAAGGATAGCTTTGGCCAACGGATGATGTGATCCACTTTCCACCGCAGCAACAACAGTTAACAAGTGTTCGGTTGTGATATCACGATTAATAACATCGGTAACTTGAGGTTTGCCTTCGGTCAGGGTTCCGGTTTTATCAAAAGCAATCATTTTGATTGAACCTATATGTTCTAGGGCTGCACCGCCTTTAATTAAAACACCATATTTAGCCGCACTCGATAACGCAGAAGTAATAACAGCCGGTGTTGAAATAACTAACGCACATGGGCAACCTATTAATAGTAACGTTAATCCACGATAAATCCATGTGTACCAATCAGTTTGAATCAATAGAGGCGGAATAACCATTACTAATAGCGATAATAGGGCAATAGCAGGGGTATAATAGCGACTAAATCGATCAATAAATCGCTCTATCGGTGCTTTGCGTTCTTCAGCATCTTCAATAAGTTGTAAAATACGGTCAACAGCGTTTTGTCCTGTTTCTGAGACAACTTTTAATTGAATGGTGTTATCTACCACTAGTGAGCCAGCTAAAATTTTATCACCATATAAATAATTGACTGGAATCGATTCCCCTGTTAGTGCGCTTTCATCAATGCTGGCTTGCTCACTGATTAAGATCACATCTGCCGGTAATCGACCGCCTGATGATATTTCGATAATATCGTCCGGTTTAAGACTGTGACTTGCCACCGTTTTTCGATTTCCGTCAACAACAATCACGGTTTCTTCTGGCATTAATTCAACCAGTGAGGAAATACCTTTTTTAGCTTTATTGCTGGCAATCCCTTCAAGCATTTCGCCAATCATAAACAAAAAAATCACCATGGTGGCTTCTTCTGCGGCACCGATAAATAGCGCACCAATTGCTGAAATACTCATTAGCGTTTCAATGGCAAAAGGAGTGCCGCTACGGGTTAATGTGATGGCTTCTTTGGCTATTGGAATGATGCCAATAATAGCCGTAACAATGAAGGCATACTTACCTATATCATGATTGATTAACAGGATGATATAACTTATTACAATTAAGATACCCAGCGTCACTAAAGGCAGTAGCGCTTTTTTATCCAAACTGTGTGAATGCTCATGATGATGATTTGGCGAAGATTCAAAAATAGGGGTATAACCTAATTCAACCACTTTATCTTCAATGAGTTTGATAATTTCTTTATTTTTGTTGGGCACAAATACCATGAGTTTTCCAGTTGAAAACGTCATTTTTATTTGATTGATATCGGGTAACGTTTTGATTCCATTTTCAATTTTTTGGGCGCAATGCGCACAATCCATGCCTTGAATTTTCCATGTTAATTTGACAGTTGGGCTTTGCTGGTCAGGTTCATCGGGTGGAGGATCAAGATCATTGGTTTGCGTTTGAATATGATCATGATTTTCACGCCCCAGATTGGATTGATGGTTTTTATTAATATTACGGGCATGAAGTGAATTATGTGCATGATTATGTGTGATGTTTTGGCAGCTATCATGGCAGTGATGATCAGCGTGCTGATGAGTGGATTTGTTATTATATAACATAACGTTACCTCGGCTAGTTGATGATTTTTATTGTACGCTTGTATCATTAAAAATAAATCATTTTTTTTAATGATATTTGTCAAGGTTTGGTTTGTATTAATTAAAAAGGATTGAAAACAAGTCATGCGGGATTAAACCCGAATGCTTAACATGTTTTTTGTTATGCTTATTTTCAGTATATAATTATTTCATTCTATATACAGGAAATCACTATGCCGAGTACTTCATCTTTTCGACAATTAAAAGGGGTAATTTTTACTGCTTTTCTTGTTACTACTTTCATTATCGGAATCGCAGGCGCTTTACAATCTCCGACATTAAGTCGTTTTTTAACTGATGAAGTCAATGTTGATCCCATTCTTGTCGGTCTTTTTTATTCAGTCAACGCGATTGCCAGTATAGTGGGGAGTTTTTTATTGGCGAAATATTCGGATAAAAAAGGGGACAGACGACTCATTGTCATATTCTGTTGTTTAATGGGGGTTTTCAATAGTCTGGTTTTTGCCTTTTCTCGGCATTATGTCTTTTTGATTACGTTGGGCGTGTTATTTGCGGCATTATCCTCAGCGGCAATGCCACAAATTTTTGCGTTAGCACGTGAGTATGCGGTTAAAACGGGTCGTAATGTTGTGGCATTTAACTCACTTATTCGAGCTCAACTTTCCTTGGCTTGGGTTATTGGTCCACCTTTGTCATTTGCGTTAGCGATCAATTATGGTTTTACTACCATGTATCTAAGTGCAATGGGGATGTTTTTTGTTGCGATGATCTTTGTCGCCATTTTTTTGCCTTCAGTCGAAAAAAATCCGGCTACACAGCAAACTCAAGCTATGAATCAGCAGGAGATAAATCAACCGTTATTCCAAAATAAAAATGTGGTTTTTTTATTTTTATCAACCGTATTTATGTGGACAGCGAATATGATGTATATCATCGATATGCCATTATATATAAAATCGAGTTTACATCTGTCGGATTCCTTGCCGGGTCAGTTAATGGGGCTTGCTGCAGGAATCGAAATTCCGGTTATGCTAATTGCCGGTTTTTTAGTACCTTATTTAGGAAAACGTAATCTATTTTTTATTGCAATTGGCTGTGGTGTTCTGTTTTATATTGGCATCATCCTGTTCAAAAATGAAGTAGCACTATTTTCATTGCAAATTTTTAATGCACTTTTCATCGGTATTGTGGCGAATATTGGAATTATCTATTTCCAAGATCTTCTTCCTACCCGAATGGGCGTTGCTTCAACGCTTTTTAATAATGGTATAACGTGTAGCGTTATCATTGCCGGTCTGATTCAAGGTTTCGTCTCTAAAGCATTTGGACATGAAATGATATATTGGATCGCTTTAATTATGGTGGCGGTTTCTTTCCTGTTTTGTGCTTTTGTTAACGAATCAAAATCAAACACTTAATAGCTTTTGTACGTCTTTCGATATAGGAAAGACGTACGCGTTAAGCATTAGTCAAGATTAAACGCATTTTGCAATGTGTTGAGACTAGGATAATGTGTTCTTTCATAACTCATAGGCGTGATTGCAACGTAGCCACTGTTTGCTATATCCAGTTCTTTGTCTTCATGGCAAGCGGTTTGATTTCGTTTAGCTCTGAACCAAAAATAGTCATGTCCTTCTGGATCTTTAGTCGGGGTGAGTATCAGTTCGCTTACATCCGGTTCCCCTTGTTTGGTGAGTTTATATCCTTTTATTTGATCAGCATTACAATCTGGAAAATTGACATTAAAACAGATGTTTTTAGGCATTGATAACCCATGCAATTTTCGAATGACGTTTTCAGCATGGTGAATGGCACAATGCCAATTTGTCGGTTGATTATCTTCACTGCTCACTTGGTTTAATGCCATTGCCGGTACGCCAAGGGTCATCGCCATCATTGCCGCCCCAACGGTACCCGATAAAATCGTTTCAAAGCCAACATTAGACCCATTATTAATACCGGATAAGACTAAATCAGGTAATTGGTCTGTCATTAGATGTTTCAATGCAAATAACATGCAATCTGCTGGCGTACCATAAACGGCGTATTCGGTATGAGAACGTTTAGAGACTCTGAATGGGGCTTTTAAACTGACGGAACAAGACACGCCACTTTGATCTATAATTGGCGCTACTACCCAAACTTCATGAGCCAGTTTTTCCGCCACTTTTTTTAATATTTTGATACCTTGGGCATCGATGCCGTCATCATTCACTAATAAAATACGATTCACTAATTTGACATCCATTTTGTTTCCTTATGTTGTTCGTTACTCAGTAAAAGTGTCACATTGTTCAATTGAACCACTATCAAACCCTTTTTTAAACCAAGCGTAACGTTGTTTCGACGTGCCATGTGTAAAACTATCGGGTACTACATAGCCATCACGTTGTCGTTGTAGGCGATCATCACCAATGGCTTCGGTTGTGTTCAGTGCTTGCTCGATATCACCAACTTCAAGTAAGTTCTGTTTTTGAACTGCATTTCCCCATAACCCTGCATAGCAATCGGCTTGCAATTCTAATCTTACTGATAATTGATTATCGCTAACATCGGAATATTGTTTAAATTGTTTTAGTTGATTAAATGTGCCGAGTAGATTTTGCACATGGTGACCGATTTCATGGGCAATGACATAACCTTGCGCAAAATCACCGCCACCGCCTAGTCGCTGTTTCATCTCTTGATAGAAAGAAGTGTCCAGATAAACCGTTTTATCAATACTGCAATAAAACGGCCCCATAAAGGTTTGACCAGTACCGCAAGAGGTTTGTGTTGAACCTGTATAAAGAACTAATTTGGGTGGGATATAAGTTTTGCCGAGACGTTTAAATTCCTGGCTCCAGTAATCTTCGGTGCTGGCTAAAATGACCGACGTAAATTTCGCTGCTTGCGGATCATCAATCGCATACTCAGTGCTGTTTTGTGGAGTGCTGTTAAGATCAATAACATCAGAATTGAGTAAACCCGTTAAATCAACGCCATAATAGCCGGCGATTAAAACAACAATGAATAGAACAACTCTACCTTTACCACCAATAGAAATTCGCGTTCCTAGTTCACTTCCTGATTGTGAGCGGCGATCTTCAATATTATCACTCTCTCTTTGGTCTCTCCAGCGCATAGGAATTACCTCATCAGTTTTAGTAACGTCATTTTAAAGGATTATTTCATGGGATACTAGGTAAAGTTAAATTTGTTACAGGTGAACGATTTAGAAAAGGGTAGAACAGCTATTTTAAAAAAATTTAACCAGAATTGTGTCGAATATATTGACGTGAAACTTTCAACTATCAGATTGGTTGTAATTTTACAACCTGATCTTATGTTGCTATAATTAAAGCCTATTTTTTGTCAAACTAAACGTAATTATCAAACTTAATTGATTGATAGTAATAACGATAAATCGTTTAATTCTTTTTCTGTTCCTTGTATATCTTCAAAATTTAAGTAATCAATAAACCATTTGTTGTCACTAAAGCACTATAGCAAGTCTTTATCAAAATTGTATTCAACTTATTCCATAATTTGCATGAAAATAGGCGGTTTTTTATGAAGAAGGCAAAAAAGTCAATTACAAAACCTTTGAATATTAATGATATTACCATTATTGATGATAGTAAGCTTAAAAAAGCCATTACGGCTGCTGCACTCGGTAATGCGATGGAGTGGTTTGATTTTGGTGTTTATGGTTTCTTAGCCTATATATTAGGGCAGGTGTTCTTTTCAAATGCATCGCCCAGTGTTCAAGTTGTCGCTGCGTTAGCCACTTTTTCAGTCCCTTTTTTAGTGCGTCCATTGGGCGGAGTGGTGTTTGGGTTATTAGGTGACAAATTAGGACGGCAAAAGGTGCTGTCTATGACAATTGTGATTATGTC
This sequence comes from Gilliamella sp. B2717, assembly GCF_026536675.1. Taxonomy (NCBI): domain Bacteria; kingdom Pseudomonadati; phylum Pseudomonadota; class Gammaproteobacteria; order Orbales; family Orbaceae; genus Gilliamella; species Gilliamella sp. B2717. The sequence goes on from NZ_JAFNNQ010000009.1 coordinate 7,936, forward strand.
GTTAAGTACCTTTTGTATTGGCTTAATTCCTTCTTATGCAACTATTGGGATTACCGCACCAATCTTATTGTTACTGGCAAAATTAGCACAAGGATTTTCAATTGGTGGTGAATATTCTGGAGCGGCAACCTTTGTGGCTGAATATTCGCCTGATCGTAAACGAGGATTTATGGGGAGTTGGCTGGATTTTGGGTCAATTGCAGGCTTTTTAATTGGTGCAGGATTGGTTGTCATTTTATCTACTTTATTAGGTGATGCCAAATTTCGAGATTGGGGGTGGCGTATCCCGTTCTTCTTTGCTTTACCTTTAGGGGTAATTGGTCTGTATTTACGTCATGCGCTCGAGGAAACGCCCACTTTTCAGCAACAATCTGAGTCTAATGAACAACGGTCTGAAAAACCATCTAAAATTACGTTAAAACAGATTTTAACCCAATATTGGAAGAGTTTTATGGTCTGCGTGGGCTTAGTGATCGTGACCAATGTTACCTATTATATGTTGCTGACGTATATGCCAAGTTATTTATCTCACGATTTAAATTATCATTCCGATCATGGTGTATTGCTGATTATTGCAATTATGATTGGTATGCTATTTGTTCAACCTATGATTGGCTTAATAAGCGATAAAATTGGGCGAAAACCCTTTATTATCGGCGGTAGTGTGGGGTTACTTATTCTTGCTTATCCGGCCTTTATGATGATTAATAGTGATAATATTGGTTTAATCTTTTTGGGATTACTAATACTTGCCATACTACTTAATTGCTTTACAGGTGTGATGGCATCTATTTTACCGGCTATTTTTCCTACCAATATCCGGTTTAGTGCGTTAGCTATCGCTTTTAATATCTCGGTATTAATTGCCGGGGCAACCCCAACAGTGGCAGCTTGGCTTGTCGAAGAAACCAATAACTTATATATGCCTGCATACTATTTGATGGTTGTGGCAATGGTTGGGTTAGTCACTGGTTTAAAAATGCGAGAAACCGCAAATCAACCATTAAGAGGCGCCACACCCGCCGCTTCAAATCGTCGCGAAGCAAAAGAAATTTTATCGGATCATTTTGATTCAATTGAACAAAAAGTTGAAGATATTGATGAACAAATCGAGAATCTGCAAGAACAGCGTCAAGATTTAGTCGATCAACATCCTAAACTAGATTAACGACGATAAACATCGGGACGTCGAACAGACTTTTTGAATAAGTGATTTTGCTGATATTGAACATGCTCAAATCAAGAGGGGATAATATAATCTTCTCTTGATTCTCTCATCCCTCCAAAAAATTGAAAATTGTTGTGTGACGGTTTTACAAGTGATAATTGTCAAAGTCCCATTGCCAAGTATTGTAAGTGTTTATTTGGTTTGGGTTTGGTGGATACTTGCCGATTTTGGTCGTTCAATTCTCTTACTGAAAGTTTATTAAATAGGAATTGTCATGATTGGATTGTAATCCTAAAACAGTTAACAGAATTTGATTTAAACCTATAAAGTTAGGTGAGGCTCTCTTTAAATTCACATATACTTTTTAAATAAATAATAAGCCATACCTCCTAATAGTATGGTGATTGCATAGAGCTTCCATAGACTTTGCCAGATGATTGAGAAATCGACATTTTTTAAATAAATCTGTTTAGTCAATTCGATAAAGTGACGCACCGGATTGATTTCAGTTAAATACTGTAAACAGAGTGGCATGTTTTCGATTGGCGCAATAAAGCCAGATAGTAAAATAGCTGGCACCATAAAGGTAATAATGCCGATAAAGGCTTGTTGTTGAGTTGAGCAAAGTGCTGATATAAATAATCCAAATCCCACTAAAGAGAGTCCGTAACTCATCATACAGACATAGTACCAAATAAACGATCCTTGAAACGGGATTTGATATATAAAAATACTGGCAATAAGTACTATTGTTCCTTGTAATGTTGCCACAATGATTGCCGGTATCGCTTTACCAACAAAAATTTGCCATGTCATTAAAGGTGAAATACGTAGTTGGTCAAGCGTGCCTTGTTCACGTTCTCTCGCTACTGATAACGAGGTTACGATCATAACGCCAATGGTGGTAATAAGTGCAACCAGCGAAGGTAAGATAAAATGTTTATAGTCTAAATTACTGTTATAACGGTGACGAACGATTAATCCTCCCTTATCTTGATTCATATTTTGTTGCTGATATTGCATAATAATTTGTTGAATATAGTTAGCGGCAATTTGGGCACTATTTGATTTACGACCGTCTAAAATTATTTGAATTTGTGGCGATTGTCCATTCAGTAACTTGCGAGAGAAGTCAGCAGGAAATTGTACAACCACCAAGGCTTTTTGATGATTAATCGTGTCAGTAATGGCTTGCTGTGAATCTAATATCAATACGTTTGAAAAACTGCTGGCATGGGCTATACGATGGATTAACTCCGTTGTTGGTTCATCAATCGTGGGGCGATAAACGGCAATGGTCGCATTATTGACATTCAAGGTTGCAGCAAAGGGGAAAATAAAAATTTGTAGCAATACTGGCACGATTAAGATAATGCGTGTCTGTTTGTCTTGCCAAAGTAGGGCTAACTCCTTTTTAATTAGAGTTAATGTGCGGTAAAAGGCGATAGTGTTGAAAAATTTTAACATAGTATTATTCCTTTACCTTAATCTAATTGCATTCGAGTTTTTTTGAAAATCACCACAAATAACAGCAATAAACACATCAGTAAAAAGCCTGCATTAATTAGCATGACTGAAAAAATATCGCCCGCTAAAAAGAGGGTTTGTAGAATATTGACGTAGTAACGTGCAGGAATGATATAGGTAACTAGTTGAATGATAGCGGGCATACTATTGATTTCAAATACAAAACCTGACAGCATAACCGCAGGTAAATAGGCCGCGTTTAACGCTATCATTGCGGCATTAAATTGATTCCGCGTAAGGGTGGATATTAATAAACCAAGTTGCAAAATCACCAATAAAAATAGACTGCTGAGTAGTAATAATAGCGTAAAAGATCCACGAAAAGGGACATGCATAATGCCTACAGTGACAATAAAACAGATAATTAAGGCTATTAAACCGATTAAGTAATAGGGAATCAATTTAGATAATAAGAACTCCAACTTGGTCATCGGGGTAGAGAGCAATGCTTCCATTGTGCCACGTTCCCATTCTCGAGCAACGACTAACGACGTCAATATCGAGCCAATTATCGTCATAATAATGGTTATTGCACCAGGCAAAATAAAATTTTTGCTGATTGCTGCGGAGTTAAACCAAACGTGTGAAGTCATGTCAATCATTGGTTGACTACTTATTAATTGCTGTTGACTGCGTTGCTGTAACCAGATTTGCCACACACCGGTTAAATAGCCTTGTACAAAATTAGCGGTATTCGGTTCACTTCCGTCGGTAATTAACTGAATGGCTGCTTGCCTATTTTGCACTTGTTGAGCAAAATTAACTGGAATGATAAGCATACCTCGAATTTCGCCAGCATTTAATTTTGCCGATAATGCTGAACGATTATCCAGATATATGGGTTCAATATAGGGGGAACCATTTAACACTTGGACAAAATCATGGGCAGGTTGACTTTTTTGTTCAACTAATACCCCAACACGGATTTTATTGGAATCTAAACTGATACCATAGCCAAATAAGAAGAGTAATATTAATGGAATAATAATTGACATGATCCAACTGCTCGGGTCACGGATAATCTGTTTCATCTCTTTTTTACACAATGTTAATGTTCGAGAGAGTGAAAATATCATGTTGTTGCCCTTGAGTTAGCGTCGTTCACCAATTTAATAAAGGCTTGCTCCATGGTGGCGTTGCATGCGACCGATTGCTTAAGTTGGTTGGGGGAGCCTAAAGCAATCAACTTACCACCATTAATTAATGCAATGCGATCACAATATTCGGCCTCGTCCATAAAGTGAGTGGTGACCATGACCGTACCCCCTTTTTCGACTAAACTGTTGATATGGATCCAGAACTCACGACGAGTGATAGGATCGACGCCAGATGTCGGTTCATCAAGAAATACAATATCGGGTTTATGCATCAACGCACAGGCTAAAGCTAATCGCTGTTTGAATCCTAAGGGGAGTGATTCTGGTGTTTTGTCTAAAATCGGCTCAAAATTAAATGCGGTTATCATTTCATTCATGCGCAGTGTTTGTTCACTGCCCATTAAGCCGTAGATGCCTGAAAAGAAGCTTAAATTTTGGCGTACAGTTAATCTGTCATATAAAGAAAAACGTTGTGCCATATAGCCAATGCGTTCACGTACTTTAGTTGCACTTTTTTTGAGATCAAATCCCAATACTAACGCTTGCCCATCACTAATCGGTAATAAACCACACATCATTTTGAATGTTGTCGATTTACCTGCGCCATTGGGCCCTAATAAACCAAATATTTCACCACGCTTTATGGCAAAATTAACATGATCCGTTGCAATAAAATGACCAAAAGTTCGGGTAAGATCTTTTGCTTCTATGACAATATCGTTTGGCAGACCGGCAACCTGTGGCATAATTTTAGTTAATATTGATTCTTTTTGAGTTATTCCGCCTAATCGGTCAATAAACGCATCTTCAAACCGTCCTAAGGTAGGTTGATAAGTGATGTTAGTTGTCCCAAGTTTTGCTATGACTTGTTCAATGGCGTGATTCGGCTTGAGTATTAAGCGAATACGGTCACCTTCAATCACGCCGTCACTGACTTCAGGGAGTTTTAAGGCCGTTTGTAATAACCGACGATGTGAAATTGGCGAAGCGAGCAGGTAAACCCGATCTTTGACACGTTCAGTTAAACATGAGGGTTGACCTTGAAAGAGTAATTCACCTTGATTCATCAGTAAAATTGTTTCACATTGCTCGGCTTCATCAAGATAAGAGGTGCTCCAGATAATTAACATCCCTTCTTTGGCTAGTTGATGAACCATGTGCCAAAGTTCTTGGCGTGAAATAGGATCCACGCCAACACCAGGCTCATCAAGTAATAATATTTGTGGATCGCCAAGCAAAGTACATGCTAACCCCAATTTTTGCTTCATTCCCCCCGATAACTTGCCCGCCAAACGTTGGGTAAATTTAGTTAAATTGGTGAATTTCAGGAGTTTGGCAAAAATTTGTTGACGTTCTTCTTGTTTGATATGTCGCAGATCAGCAAATAAATTAAGGTTTTCAATAACCGTCAAATCCTCGTAAAGACCAAACTTTTGAGGCATATAGCCTAAAATTGCGCGCAATTGATCCCGATCTTCAGTCGGATTATATTGCGCAACATTAATTTGACCTGCACTTGGCGAAAGCAAGCCTGCCAGCATACGCAATAGTGTTGTTTTCCCTGCACCGTCAGGGCCAACCAATCCTGTCACACCCTGTGCAAAAATTGTTGTCGATAAAGGTTTTAGTGCGACAGTGACTTGCTGATTTTTTTGCTTAAACACTTTGGTCACATGAGTGAGTTTGATTTGCTGGCGATTTTGTTTAGTCATATCGATTATTCTGCAAATTTAATCGTTACCGGCATGCCTTGGCGCAACATATCATCCGCTTGACCGTCACCAGTTTGACGTATTTGAATACGTAAGCGGTAAACTAAATCTGTACGTAATACAGGGGTTTCGACGGTTTTAGGTGTAAATTCGGCCGTAGGCGATACAAAACCAATCTGTCCAATATAAGGTTTATCTGGCTGTGAATCGGTATAAATATAGACAGTTCTACCCGGAATGGCTTGATGTAAATTGACCTCGTCAATATAAGCACGTACCCAGACAGGTCTATCTAGTGATATAGCATAAATCGGGGTTCCTGCGGTTAACATTGTGCCTGATTCTACTGCTCGAGTTAAAATGGTGCCGTCGGTTGGTGCATAAAGTTCGGTATCCGATAAGTTAAGTTCCGCTTGGTCTAACTCGGCTTTAGCCGCTTGCACAGTGGCTTGTGCAGCTTCAATTTCTTCTTTTCGGTAACCATTAGTAAGTTGATCAAGTTTTTGCTTTGCTGTTTGTAAATTAGCGTTAGCTTGATTACGTAAGGTTAAACTGTTTTCAAGTTGATCTTTAGAAATGGATGATGATTTCATCAATTTGACCATGCGCTGATAGTTATTCTCAGCATAATCATAACTCGCTTGATACTGTAAAACTTGTGCTGCTGCTTGGGCAACTTCTTCTTTACGATATCCGGTTATCATTAAATCAAGTTGCGCCTGCTTTACCATTAAATTTGCTTTCGCTCTATTTAAAGCGATTTGATAAGGTTTTGCATCCAGTTTAGCTAATAGATCACCTTGTTTAATCGAATCTCCTTCTTCGTGATTTAATTGTATTAAGCGTCCTGATACACGAAAGCTACTGTTTACCGTTCGGATATCCACATTACCATATAAAATCAGCGATGAAGGACTTTTATACATGAACCAAATCGCCCAAATTACTGCAATAATAATTAATATTAATAGGGCGATAAGCCCTTTTTGTTTCATGGATATTCTCATTTAGTTGACTCGGCAAGATGTTTTAAAAGTTTAGATAAGATTGTGCGTAACTGTTGACGTTCTTCTTGAGTAATAACTTGCCAAGCTTGAACCACTTTTTTTTCCATGGGTGGTAGTTCATGTTGAAAAAAATGGATGCCTTTTTTGGTTAAAATTAAGCAATGTGAGCGGCGGTCATGCGGATCAGCTTGGCGGGCGACTAAGTCATTTCCCACCAGTGTATCAACAAAACGGGTAATTTGTACGCGAGTAAAATTGGTTAATTCGCTGATTTGCGATGGTTTTACCCCTTCAGGGTGAAAGGCGTTAATCACTAATAAAACCGCAAATAATTTATCATCTAATTCATAATGTCGGTAGGTTTGATTCAAATTTTCTAATAGTGCTTCGGTACTAAATTGCAATAAGCGACTTAAAAAAATCTCGTCATAGTTTGAAGAGAGTCCACGAGCTTTAAATTTTTCAATCAGTTTTTCAACGGTTGCTATCGGGATTGCCATCACATCACCTTATTTAGATAATTTCATTTGAAACTATATCAAATGAAATTACTTTTCACAACCATTAATTTAGTTAACTAGGTTTGTTGTTATCCGTCATCGGTATTAATTGACTATGATATTGGCGACGGTATTCGGTCGGGGTACGTTCAGTTTTTTTTCTGAAGATTCGACAAAAATAGTGACTATCTTTAAAACCTGAAGCCAAGGCAATATCTTTGATATTTAAATCATAGTCTCTAAGGCGAGTTTTTGCATATTCCAGACGTACATGGGTAAGATATTCATTCAAACCTATTTTACCTTCTCGCTGGAATAGGTGAGATAGATAATTGGGTGAAATATAGAACATTTTAGCGAGAAAATCTCGGGTAATATCGTCACGAAAATGGCTATCAATATATTGCCGAATTGCCTCAAATAAGCTAGCTGTTTTGGTTGAGGTTTTGACATCAACATTCAGTAAGTCGAAGGTATGACTTAATAAGCTTTGAATAAGATGATAAGCGGTAGGAGCACGCTCGCAAGGCTGATGCTGCCAAGTTAGTTCAGCTAGCGCTTGAATGATAAACGCCCCAATACGTGCTCCTCGCCTAGGTACATTAATTTGATCATAAGATGTCAGTGCTTGACCGTCCCACTGGTTGATAGTAATGCTAATTTGTTGTTTATCATACAGGATGCTTAATGTGGTGAAGGGGGTTGTATAAGCGGGCTTGCTCCAACTTTGTGCTGTGATATATAAAAGATCGCTAGGAAATAACGTTTTTTCAATAATGTTTCCCTGATAGTCTGCCCATTGTATGGATTGTTTTCCCTCTATCATGATTTCTATTCTGGGTAAACTGACTTGATCAGCAAGTAATGGTGCTGATTGAGCATAATTAGTAAAATATATCTGATTCGTTTGTTGATGATTAAGGCATTTTGCTAACACTTCATTGATCGTTATCGCCATATCGCTATCTTCATAAAATAATATCGTAGATAAATCTAGTTTTGCATCGTAACCATGATTATATACTGCCAAATAGTATTTTAAAGTATCAAGTAAATCATTAATTTTATCAATAGGTTATTCTTAAAATGTTTTTAGTGTGATCTCAATCACATTTTCTTATCAAGCGTACAAATATCCAGTAAATCGCAGGATTGTCATCTAGGCTATCGGTTACAGATTGCTTAGTATGGTACCAATACAGTGATTAATAATTTGAACATTCAGCAGGAGTTAACCATGGAATTATATTTAGATACCGCCGATATTGAAGCCATTAAACGTCTAGCCCCCATTTTACCGATTAAAGGCGTCACAACCAATCCAAGCATTGTGGCAAAATCCGGTCAATCACTCTTTACCTTATTATCGACACTGCATGATTTATTAGGCGCCGATAAATTACTGTTTGCACAGGTACTTTCAAGCGATGCATCATCCATGATAAAAGAGGCAGAACAACTCAGAAGAGTCGTACCCAATATTGTCACTAAGATTCCTGTTAATGCAGAAGGACTGAAAGCGATTAGAGCTTTAACACAACAAGGAATTCCTACTTTAGGCACTGCTGTTTATGGCGCAGGGCAGGGATTATTAGGTGCGCTAGCCGGGGCTAAATATATTGCGCCTTATGTCAATCGAATTGATGCCCAAGGCGGCAACAGTAAAGATACCGTGCAAGAATTACAAAAACTGTTAGCGTTACATTGTCCTCAAACCATGGTGTTGGCGGCAAGTTTTCGCACACCTAGGCAAGCATTAGATTGTCTGTTAGCCGGATGTCAATCTATTACCTTACCGGTGGATGTAGCTGAACTATTTATCTCCGATCCAGCTGTAGATGCAGCGATAGTAAAATTTGAACAAGATTGGCGTAATGCGTTTGGTTCACTGACTTATTAATTTAAACTGTCATCATCTGTTATCACATTCCGCCTAATTGTGTGGAGTGTGTTTGTCTGTGTTTCTGAGCAATAATTGAAAAGATAGCCTAAAAATTTAAGTTTTGTTGTATGATAGTTAAAAATGAAATATTAGGTTAGCCATAATGACAGGAAAAAAACAAACATCTATTGTTAACGCACTTTTAACGGTATTGAGAATTGAAAGGTTATCGCATAGTTTTATTCGAATTAACTTTAGTTGTGATAAACAGCTGACGGTTAATCCTTTATGGATTTGTCCTCATTTAAAATTATTGTTTGCTGATCCTTCAACGGGAACGATAATTTTTCCTCAATTAGACGACAATAATAAAATACTGATAAATGACAAAATTCGTCAATTGGCTCGCAGTTACAGTATTCGTCACTATGATGAAACGATACACCAATTAACGATTGATTTTGCCATTCATCAAGAGGGATTAGCTTCGGTTTGGGCTCAGCAGGCTAAAGTCAATGATCAGATAGGTTTAGTCGGCACAGCGGCAAAACTTATGTTTAATCAGCAAAGTTTGGTGTTGATTGGTGATATAACAGCTGTGCCAGCTATTTGTTATACGCTTGAACACCTACCTAACAATGTTAATGTTCAAGCGTTTATCGAAGTTAATCACCCAACAGATATTATGGCTTTACCGAATAGTCTAAATACTCATGTTAACTGGATGATACAAGATGTTAATCAGCCAAATCAACTTGTTGAAACAATAAAAAAAGCGAATATTGTCCATAGTGATAATTTACTTATTTGGGGTGGAATGGAACGGGATTTAGCCCAGCAAATTCGACATACGCTTAAAGATAATTATCCTCATTTACCCCCCGATGCATTTCATATTATTAGTTATTGGCGACAAGGTTTTGCTGAAGGGGAGTTTAAACATCGTGAATAGTAACGTGTAATTAAGATGAACATTCTGGCTCATTTACATCTTGCCACTTTAGCTAATAGCTCCTTAATTGGCAATAGTGTGGCTGATTTTGTTAAAGGGGATCCTTATCTTGTTTATCCGCAAATGATAGCCGACGGTATCATGTTACATCGTAAAATTGATAGCATGGTCGACAGTTTGACTGAAGTGAAACAAGCCAAAACACGCTTTATCAAACCGCATCAACGTGTCGCACCGATTGCACTTGATATTGTATGGGATCATTTTTTATCTAAACATTGGACTGATTATGGCATGGGGCAATCAGTGTCTGAATTTGACCAATACACCAGACAACAAATTCAGCCTTTTATTCATCTCTATCCCGAACATTATCAGCATTTTATGCAGTCAATGTGGCAAGGCAAATGGTTAGAAAATTACGCAAATCTTGAATTTGTTGGAAAAGTGCTTAATGGTATGGCCACCCGACGACCAAAGCTATGGTTATTAAAAGAGACTATTTATGATATAAAGCAGCACTACAAAGAATTCGAAGCGCTGTTTTTTATTTTGTATCCTAAAATGTGTCGTTTAATAATAGCTGATCCTATTTAGTTATCATCACCGCTAGGACTACCTGTTATTAATGTAAAATTAGACTTAACAAATGTGAATTAATAACTTGGATGTGTCCTAAGCGGATTGCTAATTACCGTAGATACTAATTGGGTAATATAATTTTCCCGTTTTCAGTCGTGATTAAATCCTTTTGGTTTGGTGTTTGCGAAATAGGGACAAGCGTATTTTCGGTCAATTGTGGAGCAAAACCTATTTTACCACCTCTGGCTTTTGCACGAACAACTTGGCTTTCAGGTAAAGAGGCATGATTCGTTAAATGAAACCATAACCATTCCATGGCATCTTCCCCATAATAATCAATTGGTAAGAGCGAATTATCAAATGGATAAGTGCCATCCAAGTAGCTGGTGTTTTCAATCTCATAATAGCGCAGTTGCGAGGCGTTACCTTCTACTTGGCTATTTAATGCGACATAAGCACGTGCAGTATAATCAGGTAGCTGTTTAACGTTATGACGAGCATGAACGATAAGGGTTTTTGTGCCATGTAAATTTGCTGATGCACTCACTTGATTAATGCCAAATTTAACTCGAGGATGCGTTAATTTTTTATATAAACATATGGCGCCCTTAGCATTATAGTCAATGGCTTTTTTGTTATCTGAACCCGAAAAGAAATCGCTTCTTGGTGAATAGGCATCTTCATTATTAACCAGTGCTAAAGCCGTTGAATCATCCGTTAACCATATCGGTAAATGACCCGTTGCAAAAGACCATAGCTGTTGAAATGTCACTTCGTGTAAACTAGCAACTTTACCTTGATAATTTATCGGATTTTGTTGCGTACTTGCGACCGAGTAACCACACATTCTATCGGTGACATCAAAATGACCATAGGCACTGATATATTGATAAGGCAATCCAATTGTTTCTTTATAATAAAAATAAGGGAGTTGGATATCCATTGATGGCGTCCAACCATAGCTATGTAATTTTTCAAGTGCTTCTTCAGGGGTACCTTTTGTTAATAAGTTTTCTTTTTTTAGCGCATCACAACGGTTTTGCGAATAAAGGTATTTGTCGGCAAACGGAATAGTGATCGTTTTGTGCTTAGCTACAATAGCAGGTATAGCACAAGGAATATACAGGGACGCATAACTACTGTAATCAGCAATTGATTTATAATCGATTTTTTGAGGAGCACTTTTATTATATTGAATGGAAACGGTGCTATTTTCAACATTGGGTTGAATTTGTGGATTAACCGCAACGATACCTTTAATGACATTGTCAGTATCAAGTTCACCTGCTTTTAGTGCTGCACCGCCACCATCACTTGCACCATAAACTAAAACTATTGTGTTATCCTTATTAAAATGAAACTTAGAATCAGAAGGGAATTGTGTATTAAGGGCATAAAAAGCAAATTCAATGGATTTTAATACAAATTCGCCCCATCTTTCTTCAGAATTTAATCGTGAATGGAGTTGTTTTATTGCATAGCGATTTGGATATTTTTTAATAAATCTATCTCTATTGAAAATAGTGGGTTCGAATAATAAATTAGTAGATTGAGTATGCCCATTTATGGCATAACCACGCTTATGCTCAATATCATAAATACCATTGCCTAAACCTTTATCATTATAAACAACCGCACAATTGTGCCGAAGTCCCCATAAACCACGAATTTGCACATCTTTTGCATTATATAACCCGTCTGAATCCGTCGCAGGCACTGCAACAATACATGGTTTATTTTTATCAAAATCAAGCGGGATTTGCAGTAACATGCCCACCTTTTCTTGTTCTAATTTTAGTGTTGCTAAAATTTCAAATCCCGGAATTTTGCCATCAAAAAGGGGACTTAATTCCTGGCGTCTAAATCCAAATAAGGAGCCTTCACCATTATTGATATTGATAAAACGATTGAGTTTTGCTTGCCGTAGCTCTTGAATGGTTGGCTGAGTCGGATCACTGAAATGTGGGGTATAAATTGACGTGGATAAGGTAGTAAATCCTAAACCTGCCGTAACGAGGTCATCACTGTCACCATCGTAATAAACGGCTTCTTCGGTAAGTAGCCAGTCGGGAGCTGAGATTGAGTAATTTTGAGAAGAATCGGTCTGAATATCTTGTTGAGCGTGCAAGGAAATTGGAATAAGTGTGGAGCTAAAAAGTAATAATGATAATAATGTTTTAACGTGAAAGTTGTGCAATTGCATTTCAAATATTCCTTTTTGATAGTCAGACTGTTAAATAGTTGCGTATCATTCATTGCAATCAAAAACATTAACAATCCTGTTAATGTTAGTTTTTGAATGACAAATCCATTATAAATTATTTTCTAATTTTTGGTATGATTTAGATTGGATAGGTTCCAAAATGCCGCGATAATTTTTTCGGATAATCGCCTTTTTTGGACACACATTCCTATGTCAAAAGGTTGCATTAAGTTGGTTGACCATTCAGTAATACGCTCTCTTATTCTTTCGGGACTGTTTTCCATCACAACTTTCGGTAATAGGGCAACACCGCAGCCTAATGCCACCATTGAGACAATGGCTTCATGTCCGGCAACGGTGGCATAAATTTTAGGGCTGGTAATTTTCTGTTGCTTAAACCAAAGATCAATACGTTGTCGGCTTGGGCCATGCTCAGGTAAAATGAAAGGGATATTATGCCAATCGGGCTTTTTTTGATGAAGTTTATCACTAAAGGTGCTATTAAGTTTGGGTATTAACAAAACCATTTCAATTTCACCAAATTTTAAAAATTCAACACCAGCAGGCAATTGTTTCGGTTTGCCTGCGATAGCGAGATCCGCCTCGTTAGACTGGACTTTTTCAACGGCATCTGCCGCATCGCCAGTTGATAATTTGATTTCAATCAGTGGGTAATGTATACGAAACTGGTCTAAAATGTCGGGTAAATGGCTGTAAGCGGCTGTCACTGAACAAAAAAGTCTTAATTCACCAATGAGCTGTTGATTGGATAATTCTAACTCTTGTTTTAATTGCTGATGTTGACTAATAACTTGGAGTGCAAAACGTTTGACCTTTTCGCCAACTTGGGTGATTTGAACTTGCCGATTATCACGTATAAAAAGCGGATGACCAAAATAGTCTTCCATGCGTTGGATTTGCCGTGATAAAGTCGATGGGCTAACATGCATAGCATTAGCTGTCATGCCAAAATGACACGTCTCACATAAATGTAAAAATAATTTCAAATCACGAATATTCATAGAAAGTTCCGTTTTGATAAAACTTTTGCGTAGTTCAGCGCTATTTTATACTGTAAATGTACAAATTGGCTAGGCTAGTGAAGATATTATGCAGAGATAATTAAATAAGGAAAATCACAGGTAATACATTCATGGCAATGCATAGCGATACCTGTTAAAATGCTCGATTATTTTTGTACAGGTTAATGAACGTTAATTTTATGACAGAACAAGCTTATTTAGACGAAGTTAATGCTCGTCGCACTTTTGCTATCATTTCGCACCCTGATGCCGGTAAAACCACGATTACCGAAAAGGTTTTGTTATTCGGTCACGCAATTCAAACTGCCGGAACGGTAAAAGGGCGGGGAGCCAATGCTCAACATGCAAAATCTGACTGGATGGAGATGGAAAAACAACGTGGTATTTCTATCACAACTTCTGTGATGCAATTTCCATATAATGATTGTTTAGTCAATTTACTTGATACCCCCGGGCATGAAGACTTTTCGGAAGATACCTATCGCACATTGACAGCAGTGGATAGCTGTTTAATGGTCATTGATGCGGCTAAAGGGGTGGAAGATCGTACTCGTAAATTAATGGAAGTGACACGGTTACGTAATACCCCAATTTTAACTTTTATGAATAAGTTAGACCGTGATATTCGTGATCCAATGGAGCTGCTTGACGAAGTTGAAAACGAGCTTAATATCCTATGTGCACCGATCACTTGGCCGATTGGTTGTGGTAAGTTATTTAAAGGCGTGTATCATTTGAAAAAAGATGAAACCTATCTTTATCAATCGGGTAAAGGTCACACTATTCAGGATGTACGTATTATTAAAGGGTTAAATAACCCCGAATTAGATACAGCGGTGGGTGAGGATTTAGCTCTGCAATTGCGGGAAGAGCTAGAACTGGTTCAAGGTGCATCAAATGAGTTTGATTTGGATGCTTTTTTATCTGGTGATTTAACCCCTGTCTTTTTTGGTACAGCGTTAGGTAATTTTGGTGTCGATCATATGCTTGATGGCTTAACTGCTTGGGCGCCAACACCACAACCTCGTCAAACGGATAAGCGAGAAGTGAAATCCTCAGAAGAAAAATTTAGTGGCTTTGTCTTTAAAATTCAAGCCAATATGGATCCAAAACATCGTGACCGTGTGGCTTTTATGCGTATCGTTTCGGGTAAATATGAAAAAGGCATGAAGTTACGCCATGTGAGGATTGCCAAAGATGTGAATATTTCTGATGCCTTGACATTTATGGCCGGTGATCGTGAACATGTCGAAGAAGCTTATGCAGGTGATATTATTGGATTGCACAATCATGGTACGATTCAAATCGGTGATACGTTTACGCAGGGTGAAGATTTTAAATTTGTTGGTATCCCTAATTTTGCGCCTGAATTGTTCCGACGGATACGATTAAAAGATCCACTTAAACAAAAACAGCTATTAAAAGGATTGGTGCAGTTGTCAGAAGAGGGAGCTGTACAGGTATTTAGACCCTTATCCAACAATGATTTGATTGTCGGAGCGGTCGGTGTGCTGCAATTTGATGTTGTGGTTGCGCGCTTAAAATCGGAATACAATGTAGAAGCCATTTATGAACCGGTGAACGTCACAACCGCCCGTTGGGTAGAATGTAGTGATGTGAAAAAATTGGAAGAATTTAAACGTAAATGTGAACAAAATTTAGCGCTGGATGGTGGCGATAATCTTTCTTACATTGCACCAAGTATGGTGAATTTGAATTTAACACAGGAACGTTATCCGGATGTTGAATTTAGAAAAACACGTGAGCATTAATGTAAACTTCATTTATCCGTTTTTGGTATAACCGATAATGCCAATTAAGAAGAGCTAGGTGACTAGCTCTTATTTAATCTTCTTCAACATCAAGCCCATTAATAGCAAAACCATCGAAAGAACTCCAGTTTGAAAATACTTCAGTCAAGGCATTAATCATGCCAAATAGCTCATCTTCTTTACCTTCAAAGCTAATTTCTGTGAAGTCAACTATATGATCAGTTGAATTAACATCAGAATTCTCATCATTTGACCCTTCTTCGATTTCACTATTCGTTTGGTCATAGGAGTAATATTTTTCGAATTCTTCACTGAGTATACCATTTTCAAGGGCAATAACGATTTTATGAAGATTTTCATCTCCCCATGATAACCATTTAGCACTGATATCATAAATTAGTTCATAATCAGTACGATAAACCATGATAATATATTTTAAGGAATAAGGTTCAATATACTGGATAATTTGCTTGCTTTGATTAATATCTTTTAACCAAAATGGGACTACAATCTCAATTTTTCCTCCCCAACTTTCACTCAATTTTTTTATCGCTTGTGCCCATTGTTGCCAAATCAGATCTTTATTTTGGTCATAATCACTTAATAAATAGGGTTCTATATCATATTGAATTCCAGCAAGACAAGGTTTATTTATACGTCGCTGACAGAATTGCTTAATTATCTGATTACGTTCAATCGCATTTTGTAAACCACTTTCAAGTATCATTTCTGCTGCTCCTTCAACAGCAATGATCTCAATACCATTTTGAAATGCGATGTCTAAGAGATTTATTAGCTGTTCTTCATATTCAATTTGCTGGTTTTCAATAAATAATTGTAAATAAATCTGATTGATCCCTTTTGATTTTATCTTTGTGATAAATTGGTTAGGTGAGTTATTCCATGTGGTTGCTTTCCAATTCCACATAGCAAGATTGCGGTTTTTTTCCGGATAAGTTAAGTTATCAATCAGTGTATTTGAATGTGTTGATTGTTCAATGTCCAGTTTTGGAAAATTTGAACTATCTGGTTGAGGGGATGTATCAAGTGATAAGGGTTGATTTTGATCAATCATAATTGGAACCGGATCACTCATTGCTACCTGCTCAATAATTTGCGTTGTATTTACCACGGCGCTTAAAACCGAATCGCTATTAGGATTCGACAAATCATGTTGCAATGCCGTATCGTATTGGCTCGTTTCGGTGTTTTTAAGGTTGTTCAACATCGACACATTACCCGCAAAAGCCGCAGGCATGACAGTAATTAGAATAAATAGTACATTGCTTGATAGTCGTTTAATGTTATTTATCAAATTTAACTCTCTCCATTTTTCCCCAAGATAATTTACCTTTTTTCAAACGGAAGAAACCTTTAAATTTCCAATATAAACAGATTTGTCGATAGCCAAAATTATCAATTAGCGAAATAAAAAGTAGTGATACAAAATATCTGATTTTATCTAATCCTCTTAGCAAGAGGCCGTCAATGGCAATGGCAGTCGAGGTGATTAAAATATTGTAACTAATAACAAGTAAAAAATAGGATAAAATTAAATTACCATCAACCACATCAAAATAACAAAAAAGGGGTAATAATATATAACCTAATAATTCAGCAATCGGCCCTAAAATATCGGTTAAAATCGAAAAGGGTAAAAGAATAAAACTTAATCTTTTATATTTTAACTTAAAAGTAAACTCCCGAAAATGCAAATAAGTTTGCAATGCACCGATATGCCAACGTATTCGTTGATTCTTTAATACTTTCCATTTTTCGGGTACTTGAGTCCAGCATACCGCAGTTGGGACATATTCTATTTTATAATTGGCTTTGGTATCATAGATTAGTTTATGTAATTTTACCGTAAAGTCAAAATCTTCACCAACCGAGTCAGCCGAAAATCCACCAATTTTTATGGCTAAATCTCGACGGAACAAGCCAAATGCGCCTGATATAATCGGTAATATTTTAATATGATTCCAGGCCACTTTAGCCATTAAAAATGAACGCATATATTCCAATGCTTGTAATTGAACAATGTATTTTCTTGATAGTTTTATTTTTGTTACCACCCCTTTATTAATCAAACAACTGTTGGCAACTCGAACGGTTCCACCCACGGCAATAGTTTTAGGACTGTAAATAAAAGGAATAACCGCTTTAGTTAATGCATCGGGTTCTAAAATGGAATCAGCATCAATGAGACAAACGATAGGGGCTTGGCTTAAATTGATTGCCGCATTATGTGCATCAGCTTTGCCACCATTGACTTTATCTATCACGCGAAGACGGCTATCTTTTTGAGAGATATAAACCCCTCTTATTTTGGCATGAGATAGGTGATTTTGTTCCACATTATTTAAATGATGGGCGGTTTCTTGTAATCGAAAATGGTCATAAATTAATTGAAAAGTATTGTCGGTTGAGCCATCGTTAATCACAATAATATCAACATTAGGGTATTCCGTTGCGAGCATCGATTCAATACTATCGATAATGGTAACGCTTTCATTATAGGCAGGCATAATAATAGAGATAGCCGGTAAAATACCTTCATTCTTTTTAATATTCTGAATTTTTTTATCGTTATCTCGCGCTTTAATTAGGACATAAACAGAAATGATAAGTTGCAAAAAATAGATGAGCACTTGTAAAAGTCCGACAATCATTATGAGAATAACCAGCACTTCCATGCAAAGCTTGATTGCATAGTATAAATCATTGTTCATAAAGTTTACCCGTGTTTAATTTTGAAAATATTGTTGTTTTTATCGAGGATATGGACAAATCGCTTAGTCGTAAAATCAAAATATTCTGTTATCAATTCTTCAATACTACATATCTTTTCTTGATAGCAGAATTCATTAATGAAATTAAGTAGATAACAGCTGTGAATAATACCGGAAGAACTATTTTGTAAATCGATTAACGATTCATAAAACGCCCGCATATAATCGCGTCTATCTTCTTTGGCTAACATAGCGTAAGGCGTGATATAATTTATAGAAATTTGGGTTAAGATATTAGGTAGATTATCAACAATTTTGCTAAATTGTTGATTTGATAGTTCGGTTTCAAACTCTAAAAGCTTATAGGATGGAACTAATCGTAAAAAACAAAATAGACCATTTTGCGATATTGAATTAGACAATAAGATTATGAGTTCAGCAAGAGTCACGTTAGGATTACTGATCGCTAAACTCAGCGCTGCTGCAACAGCAACTTCTTGGTTATGGTTTTTACAAGCATGTTTCAACGCCGCAATGGTTTGTGTGGAAGGGTAGTAAGACAACATGTTTGCGGCATCAATGCGTTCTTTCGTCGTTCCTTTTTTTAATAAAGTGCGCAATTTTTTTTGAAATACTTCATTTTCAAACAGCGGTAATACCGGTTCAAGCTCATTGAACTGTTTTTCAGCAAAAAAAGCGGCAATTAAGTCAACGGAATTTAATGCATATTTCGATATTTTGCTTGCATAAAAGGCGTTTACTTTACTTTTTTGTGCAATCAAATCGATTAATTTTAGTTTTAAATCATTAAATCTTTTCCGATGATATCTTCGGTCAAGATAAATTATTGACGTGATAAAAACAATTATCAGACCAGCAAAAATCATACTGACATTGTAAATATTCATATACCGTATTAAAATGTCCATTTTATACCACATCCTAATGTTTTCTTGTTGTACAAATTACGGTTGCGGTTGGTGTCTTTTCGACCTTCAGCAGTGTAGTTAAATTGAAGACTTAATCTGTCAGAAACATCATACGTTAGCCCAACGAAATGTGCTTTCGCTTTGATTAATGAATGATTATAGCGGTTAGAACGATCTGATGTTTCTTGAGCATTTGAGTAACCGATAAATAGATGCAATTTTTCGATTGGTGTTGCGGTTAGCTTAATTAGAAAACCGTTGGTATGATTATTATCCTGATCATAAGTATTGTACCACTTACCGGCAATTGATAATCGGTCATTCAAGAAGTATTGCTCAATCCCTGGCGTAATACTTTTAATATTTCCGTCGTTGTAGTGGTCGAACTTTAAATCCAATGTGATATGAAGGGAATTAAAATATTTATTTGTTGATGATAATAATACATAGTCAGCACCACTTGCTAAAGTATAACGTGCAAAGAATTTTTTCGACGTCGCGGTAAAGCCTGATAAGTAGCCGTAAGCACGATCATTTAGCGTATGCCAAAATGTTGTACCAATTCTTTGATCATTCATATTAAAACGATGAGATTGAGCAACATGACCTGTAATCGTACTTGTTTTAGATAGTTTGTAAGATAGCGCAAACTCCATTTCGTTCCAGTCAGCATAAGATTTTGTTAAATGACTATGAGTACCTGCAACATTGAGTGTCCAGTAATGAATCGATTTTTTGATGTCAGTGATTGTTTTTTTTAATGTTAACAATTGGGTATCATTGGGTGATTGCGTTAAATAGTGATTGAGTAGTAATTCAGCTTCACTTGGATTATCAATATTTTGTGCTAACACAACGCTGACCAATCCGTATTGGGCATCGACATAATTGGGGGCTAAGACTAAAGCCTTGTGAAACGCTTGTTTTGCTTGATCTAAGTTTTTCAGTGCATAATAGTTAAATCCAAGTTGGACTAGTATGTCTGAATTAGTTGGTGATAGTACAAGCGCAGATTCTAATTTTTGCGCAGCGAGATTAAAATTTTGCATTTTTTTTGCTTCAATGCTTTCATTTAATAATTGTTCTGCTTTGATTGCGTTATTTCCATAAATTGGGTTTGCTAATATAGTAGAACTGTAGGCAAAAAAACTTAGCATTAAGACTAACTTATAAGACATAAAACCACCTTAATTCAATATATTTCAAAATCTATGTTTTTATTTTTATTTGTGTATGAATCAAAGCACTATTGAAATGATGTAAATTAATCAATGAGTTGTTCTGAATCAGCAAAAAATAGAAATCTTAGGTAATATCACAGGATGATGTAATTTTAATTACATGGTTTAGGTTATCCAAACGCGTGGATTATATAAAATACATATAACAAAGAATAGAAATATTTGGTGTAGTTTTGTTTAGTTTGATAGCTATTGTTTATTTATGTTTTTTTGCCCTTAATTGTTGAATTAAGACTATAATAGTTTTTTAAATGGGAAAATTATATGAATAAGATGAAAATTAAATTGATTATTTTTACTGCGTTAGGATTCATTATTTCCAACTCTTCTAGCGCAATTGATAATAAGCTTGTTCACCCTGTATTATTGGAAAAGGTACAACAAAGTGAACGAGATAAACGTCAATATGAAGTGATTGAGTTACCAAACAAAATGCAGGTATTACTGGTGTCTGATCCCAATGCAGTCAAATCGCTTGGCTCACTAGCGCTACCGGTTGGTTCATTGCAAGATCCAAAAGCACAGCAAGGCTTAGCGCATTATACTGAGCACATGGTACTTATGGGCTCAAAAAAGTATCCTAAACCAGCAAGTTTTTCTAAATTTTTAAGCCGTCACACCGGCAGTTATAATGCAAGTACTGCCGCACATCGTACCGCATTTTATTTTGAAGTTGAAAATAGTGCTTTTGATAAAGCATTGGATTATTTAGCTGATGCCATTGCCGAGCCTATCTTAGATCCTAAATTTGCCGATAAAGAACGCAATGCCGTTAATGCCGAATTGACTATGGCACGATCCAATGATGGTTTTAGAATTGAACAAGTTAATGCTGAAACCATTAATCCCGAACATCCTGCATCACAATTTTCAGGGGGTAACTTAGAAACATTAAGTGATAAGCCAGACAGTAAACTACAAGATGCCTTAGTCAATTTTCATCACGATTATTATTCTGCCAATATTATGGTCGGGGTCATTTACAGTAATCAATCGATAAATAAATTGGCAAAATTAGCCGAAGATACCTATGGAAAGATTCCCAATCGCCATACTATTGCGCCAAAAATTGATAAGCAGGCAATGACGTCGGATACGTTAGGTAAACAAATTTATATGATTCCTGCACAACCTAAAAAGTTGTTGTTATTGCAATTTCCCATTGAAAACAATTTAGCTAAATTTGCCGATAAAAGTGATGAATATATCACTTATTTAATTAGTAACAGTAGCCAAAATACATTATCTGACCAACTTCAAAAACAAGGATTAATCGAAAGTATATCCTCCTCGATTTCACCTAATCGATATGGCAATAGTGGTATTTTTAGTATTAATGTCAGTTTAACCGATGCAGGGCTTAGCCAGAAAGATAAAGTTATTGGCGCTATTTTTAATTATTTGCAGTTAATTCAAAAAGAAGGTGTAACCGAAGCTTATTATGAGGAGTTTAAGAAAGTCTTAGATTTAGGATTTAAATATCAAGATATTGAACGGGATATGTCCTATGTTGAATGGTTATCGGATCAGATGTTGCTATATCCAATTCAAAATGTTCTTAATTCAGATTATATTGCAACGCATTTTGATAAGTCTGCAATTATCGCCCGACTAAAAAGTTTAACTGCCGATAATGCCCGGATATGGACGATTTCACCGAATCAAGCAACCAATAAAACCGCTTATTTTGTTGAAGCGCCTTACAAAATTGATAACATTACTAAAGAAGAAAAATTAAATTGGACAGCGTTAGGTAAAGATTTCTCGTTTACCTTACCAGCGCTCAATCCTTATATCCCCGATGACTTTTCGATTGTAAAGCAAAGTGAAACTCCATTACCAGCCGTTGAGTTTAACAAACGGGGAAATCATATTCATTTAGCTAGTCAATATTTTAAACAAGATCCGAAAGCTGCCATAGTGGTTTCATTGCGCAATAACGAGGCATTTAAAGATGTAAAATCACAGGTCATTTTTTACTTACTTGACTATATTGTCAGTCGAAATTTAGCGCAGTTAGAATTTCAGGCTGGTGTCGCAGGTATGTCTTTATCATGTTCGGGTGATAATGGACTAATGATCACTGCAACAGGCTTTAATCAACATCTGCCAGATATGATAACCGCTGTCTTAAATAGCTATCGAAATGTTAATATTGATGAGCAAAGTTTAGCATTAGCGAAATCCTGGTATCTTCAAAAACTTGATGCCGCCGATCATGCTAATAGTTATTTATTATCGATGCAACCAGTTAAAGCTTTATCTTATATTCCTTACTTCGAACGCAGTGATAAACGCCGAATAACAGTGGATATCAGTGTGAATGATGTATTGGCTTATCGAGATAAGTTACTGTCGAAATCCGTTCCTTATATGATCAGTTTAGGGAATATATCGAACGATAATTCACTCAAACTTTATCAGGAAATACAAAAAACGTTGGATGCGAATATCGAGTTTGAACCAAAACCAACGATAAAAATAACATCGACACAGACAGCAAAAATTACGCAACATGCAACTTCGAGCGACAATGCTTTAATGATTGGATATATTCCAGCGAATTATAGTGAAATCGAGGGACAAGTTTTAAGTTATACGCTAACCAAAATGATTGAACCTTCTTTTTATGAGCAGTTGCGCAGTAACGAGCAGCTTGGTTATGCCGTGTTTACCATTCCGTTTACCATAGGTGAGTCGTCAGGATTAGGATTTTTAATTCAAAGTAATCAGTATGATCCTGATTATTTACTTAAACGCTATCAAGATTTTTATCCTAGCATGTTAAGTAAATTGAAAGAATTATCCGATCAAGATGTTGAGCAATATAAAAAAGGCGTGCTCAATGAATTGACAATGCCGCCACAAACGCTAGAGGAAGAATTAAATCTTTATCTGTCAGATTATCGTTTATCACGCTTTAAATTTGATTCACGTGAGAAAAAAATCAATCAATTGAAAAAAATTACCCAACAAGATTTGATTAACTTTTATACCCATTCTGTTATGGAGCATAAAGGTTTAGTACTAGCGTCGCAGGTACTGGGTAAACCATTAGAAGGTTCCAAAGTACCACAAGCTATTAATGGTAATGAGTTGACGGATTTTGACAATGCTTCAAGTTTACAACATTCTTTGTTAAGTGAAATGACTAAATAATTTTGATGTTAATAAGGTTTGTTAAAACAGAATGTAAAATCACATAACTGAAATAAAAATAAGGTAATTTTCACCGAAATTACCTTATTTTTTTATCTGAATTTTTAGTTAAATTGAATATTAATGGTAATAATCAATAGTATTATCTTCATTATGGTGGTCATTTGAACCCGGTATCGCTCGGGATCGTTCGATTGGCACGTAACTACCACTTGGCGTTTCAACTTGGCATTCACTTAAATAGATTGAGTATTTGGTGTTGGCATGCATACTTTCACCACGAAAATAACAGTGAACCGCACTAAATAAGTGATTTCGACACAATATTGCAATAGCAAGCCAAACCACAAGAATAGCAATAGCCACCCATTTTAAACGCCGCCAAAGAAACGACCAAAATCCTTGTTTACGAAAACGGCAATAAACAAAAATGAGGATAATAACGGCAACAAATCCTAACGCTTCAAATAACCAAAATAGCCACATACCATTTTCTCCTGAATTAGCTATAATTTGTGACTATTTTATACTAAGTTACAACCATGATCCATTGCGAATGATACCCACAGCTATGCCTTCAATAGCAAAATTTTGTTGTTCAAGATCAACCAGAATCGGAGAAAATTCACTATTTTCGGCAATCAAATGTACATATCGACCTTGGCGAGATAAGCGTTTAACTGTCACTTCATCTTCAATTCGTGCCACAATAACTTGTCCATTTTTAACATCCTGAGTTTTATGCACCGCCAGTAGATCACCATCCAATATACCGATATCTTTCATTGACATTCCCTGTACACGTAATAAAAAATCGGCATTGGGTTTAAATAAATTGGGATCCACTTGATAATAACTTTCAATATGTTCTTGAGCAAGAATCGGTGAACCGGCTGCTACTTGACCAATAAGCGGTAGACCTTCCGCTTCATTTTTTTCATGATTTTCAAGTAACAGGCGGATACCTCTTGATGAGCCAGCAATCATTTCAATAGCGCCTTTTTTGGCTAAAGCTTTTAAATGCTCTTCTGCTGCATTAGCTGAACGAAAACCTAATATTTTAGCTATTTCTGCTCGTGTTGGTGGCATTCCGGTAGTCTGAATATTATCTTTGATTAAATCATAAATTTGCTGTTGGCGTTCAGTTAATGGTCTCATTCGATTTTCCTGTTTATTTATACAGATATATGTGATTATATACAGCTAAGTTAATAATGCCAACCCTTTCTTTCATTGATTTTTATTTTATTTCTGCTCAACAAGGTTTAATTGTGTTTATTAAGGTGAATGTTATCTGACTTTTGTTACAAAATAACTGAGGTTGAATTTTAACCTGTATATCAACAATAATTGATAATAGTTTAAATATATTCATAATGTTATAAAAAATGATTGTGCGTTTAATTTTGTATATTGGATTGGGCTGTTTTACGATGCGTTTTCCTTGTTTTGTTTCAGAGATTAAGGTTATATAATGAAGGCCAGTAGTATGATATACTAAGCAAAATTGTTTTTTTAATTGGAATTGTCTCATGCCTTATGTTGTTGCACTCAGTGGTGGAATTGCCAGTGGTAAAAGTACCATTGCACATCTATTTGCTGATTTAGGGGTTCCAATTATTGATGCTGATATTATTGCTCGCCAAATTGTAAAAAGTGGCACCTTAGCATTTTCTCAAATTGTTAAACATTTTAGTCAAGAAATTGTCTTACCTGACGGTGAATTGGATCGTCGTCAATTAAGAGAAATTATTTTTAATAATGACCATGAACGTCTTTGGTTGAACAGTTTATTACATCCGATTATACAGCAAGAAACCCAAGCTCAAATTGAAAAGCAAACTGCTGATTATGTCATTTGGGTGGTACCATTACTTGTTGAAAATAATTTACATCATTTTGCTGATCGCGTATTAATGATAGATATACCTGAATCATTGCAATTAGAACGTCTTATGAATCGTGATCATATTGTTGAGTCATTAGCCCGAAAAATGATATTTTCACAGGTTTGTTCTGGCAAACGTTTGTCGTATGCTGATGATATTATTATTAACAATGATGATTTAGATTCATTAAAACAGCAGGTTTGTAAATTACATCAACAATATTTAAAAAATTCAAAAATTAAGAATGGATAAGTATGAATAATATTATTTTTGAACATCCTTTAAATGAAAAAATGCGTACTTGGTTACGATTAGAATTTTTATTAAAACAAATTAATACGCATTGCCATTTGAATGAAAATAATGCGCTGCTCTTTTTCCATGCCTTATCTGAACTTCTTGAGATAATAGAGCGTAGTGATGTCAGAGGGGAACTCATTAAAGAAATTGAATCACAAAAACAAAAACTGATTTCATGGATGAATATTGATGGTGTTGATAAGGATCTAATCAGTGATTTAATCCTCCGATTCGATTCGTTTTTAGTCAAATTTAATGCAACCGCTCGTTTAGGGCAGTCATTAAAAGACGACCGTTTTATTACGTCAATAAGGCAACGTTTAACCATTCCGGGTGGGTGTTGTAGTTTTGATCTGCCTTTCTTTTATTTATGGTTGAAACTGTCTCAAGAAACACGAAACCTTCAGGTAAGAAATTGGCTGCAACAGTTGTCTTTATTAGATGAGGCATTATCTTCTTGTATGCAACTTATAAGACAGCTGGGCGAGTTTAAAAAATATCATTGTAGTAACAATTTTTTTCAAGAAACTAACGGAGAAATTAACTTAATTCGTGTTCGTGTTTCATTAGATAAAAATGTTTATCCTCAAGTATCGGGACATATGTCACGGTATAGTATCCGTTTTTTACCCCTTGAAACTTGTGAAAACACAACACATGATTCGATTGAATTTGAACTAGCTTGTTGTTAGTTATGGTAAAGTCTATTTTGAAGAAACTGAAATGAGTAATCAAACACACACTTTTGTAAATTGTCCGACTTGTCAAAAACAAGTCGAATGGTCAGACGTTAGTCCTTATCGACCTTTTTGTAGTAAACGTTGCCAACTTATTGATCTCGGTGACTGGGCAACGGAAGAACACCGTATTGCTGATAAAGAGATAAGCGAACAAGATCATTGGAGCGAAGATGATAAATTCAACTCTTCAGGTAATCAGTAATGAAAATTTTGGGTATTGAAACATCTTGCGATGAAACAGGGGTGGCGATTTATGATGATCAACATGGATTGCTTGCCAATCAACTTTATTCACAAGTCAAGTTACATGCTGATTATGGTGGAGTGGTACCGGAACTTGCATCACGTGATCACATTCGTAAAACCGTACCACTGATTCAAGCGGCCTTAAAAGAAGCTAATTTAACTTCGCGCGATATTGATGGTGTGGCTTATACGGCTGGGCCCGGATTAATTGGAGCATTAATGGTGGGAGCCTCGATTGGGCGATCACTCGCTTATGCGTGGAATGTGCCTGCGATTGCCGTCAATCATATGGAAGGTCATTTACTTGCTCCTATGCTTGAAGATAATCCGCCAGCGTTTCCTTTTGTGGCTTTATTAGTTTCAGGGGGACACACTCAACTTTTCAGTGTGACTGGAGTAGGGGAATATCAGCTACTTGGCGAATCCATTGATGATGCAGCAGGTGAAGCATTTGATAAAACTGCTAAATTACTAGGGATTGATTATCCTGGAGGAGCGAAATTATCAAAATTAGCTGAGCAAGGCTTATCTTCTCGATTCCATTTTCCTCGACCGATGACAGATAGACCAGGTTTTGATTTTAGTTTTTCTGGTCTTAAAACAGCCACAGCCAATACCATTCATCAGCATAGTCAAAATAATGCGATTGATGAACAAACCAAAGCCGATATTGCCCGTGCTTTCGAAGATGCGTTAGTCGATACTTTGGTCATTAAATCCCGACGAGCACTTGATCATACGGGATTTAACCGTTTAGTCATTGCTGGTGGTGTGAGTGCCAATAAGCCTTTGCGTGACAAATTAACACAATTAATGCAACAGCGAAAAGGAGAAGTTTTTTACCCTAGAGTTGCGTTTTGTACCGATAATGGTGCGATGATAGCTTATGCTGGTATGATTCATTTGCAATCTAAAGAAGGTAATGAACTGGCTATTGAGGTAAATCCTCGATGGGCTTTAAATATATCCAACAGTTAGTGTTGGATATATTTAGTTGGATTAGAAAAGAGCATGTTTAATTATCGGAATTAGTGAGTTTATTGGTGTTTTCAGATTGCATTGCAACGAGTTTTTCTAGATTTCTATTGATACTAAAAGTCACACAGATTAATTCGAAGCCAATACGTGTAACAATAGCCCCGCTAATTAAACAGAACAATCCATAAAAAAAATTACCTTGGAATATATTGAATAAACAACTCAGAACGACGCAAGCTAACGATAACCAGTACAGAATGGTTAATATACTTGGCATGATTAAACGATTAAAGAAAAGTAAATCTATAGGTTTAAAATCTTTCATATCTTTCCCCAATGTAGTTTCACATAAATTTAGGTTATTAAAGCATATAAAAAGCTAAACTATAGGATGATTATCTAAAATAATCGTTGTATATTAGAGTACATTTTTTTGAGGAAATCAATGCAATTAAAGATTAAATATTTATGAAAACTTATATTACTGGCAAAGATGCCGCCCTTGAAGATTCAATCCACTATTTCCATCAACAATTAGCTAAATATCAATTAGACGTTAAACAGGCGTCTTGGCTTAATCCCGTTGCTAATGTTTGGTCAGTTCATATACAAAATACCCAATGTCCTTTATGCTTTGCTAATGGTAAAGGCGCAAGTAAAAAAGCCGCACTTGCATCGGCTTTAGGTGAATATTTTGAACGGTTATCAACTAATTATTTCTTTTCCGATTTTTATTTGGGAAAACAAGCAGCAACGGCTAATTTTGTTCACTATCCAACGGAAAAATGGTTTGCAGTGCCTGAGGATAATACTTTGCCAGAAGGCCTGTTATCGGAAAAATTATTACAATTTTATGATCCAGAACAAGAATTAAACGCAACCGATCTCATCGATTTACAGTCAAGTAATCGTGAACGTGGTATTTGTGCTTTACCATTTGTTTCTCAAACAGATCAAACAATTGTTTATGTTCCAGTAAACTTAATTGCTAATTTATATGCTTCAAATGGTATGTCAGCTGGTAATACACGTAATGAAGCCAGAGTGCAAGGTTTATCTGAAATTTTTGAACGCTACGTTAAAAATAAAATTATTGCTGAAGCAATTAGTTTACCGACGATTCCAAAAGAAGTGATTGATCGCTACCCAAGTGTGTTAGCATCAATTGAATCACTTGAAAATGAAGGATTTCCACTTTATTGTTTTGATGCGTCTCTCGGCGGTAAATATCCTGTGATTTGTGTGGTGTTGTTTAATCCTCACAATGGCACTTGTTATGCTTCTTTTGGTGCTCACCCTAATTTTGGTGTTGCACTAGAAAGAACGGTGACCGAACTATTACAAGGCAGAAGTTTAAAAGATCTTGATGTTTTCTCACCACCAAGTTTTGATAATGATGAAATTGCGGATTTAAGTAACTTAGAAACCCATTTTATTGATTCAAGTGGTTTAATATCATGGGATTTATTTAAACAACAAGCCGATTATGAATTTGTAGATTGGGATTTTTCGGGAACAACCGAACAAGAATTTAATAATCTTATGGCAATTTTCCATGAACAAAATACCGAAGTATTAATTATGGACTATGAGCACTTAGGGGTATATGCTTGCCGTATATTGGCGGTCGGTATGTCCGAAATTTATCCGCCTGAAGATCTTTTAATTGCCAATAACAACATGGCGATACATCTTCGTGATCTTATTTTATCACTACCAGTAAAAAACTATTCTGCTGAACAATATCTTGCCATTATTGAACAATTGGATGAAGAAGGATTAGATGATTTTGCACGAATTCGTGAACTGCTTGGTATCGCTACAGGCAAAGATAACGCTTGGTTAACATTACGAGTTGGTGAGCTAAAAGCAATGCTTGCATTAGCCGCTCAGGATTTAGAACAGGCTAAACTATGGATTGATTGGACGATAGAAATGAATGAATCTATTTTGTCAGCTGAAAGAAATCATGATTATCGTTGTTTACAAACGTTGGTGAATTTTATTCTTCAACGTGATGCAAGCCAATTCCGTGATTATCAAAAGGCCTTTAATAAAATGTATGGTCAAGCTTGTGTTGATAAAATGTGGCAATATGCCCTTGGCGAAAAAACATTTTACGGTCTAAAAGACGCTTTAGTGACCGCTAAATCAGTTGATGATGATGTTGAACAATTTGCCATGCATCAAAAATTATTAGCTGTGTATCATAAATTGCATCAAGCTATGCAATAAAGTGCTATAAAGTTAATTAATTCATCCACCCAATTAAATTGGTGGATGAATTAAACGTTAAGCTTGTCTGGCAAAGTCGGCAGCTTGCTTAACCAGTTCTTCACTCGGTCTTACTCCCGTATATAAGTAAAACTGTTCAAGGGCTTGTAAAACTGCAACATCTGCGCCTGAAATCCTTATTTTGTTTAATCGATTGGCATAACTCATCAAAGGTGTTTCAACCGGCATGGCAACTACATCAAAAACAATATCGGCATGGTTAATCATGCTGTCTGGAAAAGCTAAATGATTTTCCTCATTTCCGCCCTGCATCCCGATAGGCGTGACATTAATTATCAATTTTGCTTGTTCGGGTGAAATTTCAATTTCATCTTTTACCCAACGATAATTGTATCGTTTTGCTAACGCTTCTCCTTTTTCTTGATTACGTGCAGCAATAATTCCTTGGGTAAAACCTGCATCGAAAAAGGCGCCAATCACGGCATTAGCCATACCACCACTGCCTTTTAATACAAATGGGGTCGTGTTATCAATATGATGTAAAGCAATCAGTTTTGCAACAGCGATATAGTCTGTGTTATAGCCTTTCAAATGATAGTCAGTATTCACAATAGTGTTAACTGAATGGATAGATTTAACGGATTCATCGAGTTCATCAAGAAATTCAATGCAGGCTTCTTTATAAGGCATAGAAATGGCGCAGCCACGAATTGCTAACGCTTTAATGCCATATATTGCATCTTTTAAATTATTAGTAGTAAAAGCTTTATAAAGATAATTGAGATCGAGTTTCTCATATAAAAAGTTATGAAATCGAGTACCAAAATTGCTTGGTCTGGCAGCCAATGACATACAAACAATCGTATCTTTATTGATAATTCTTGCCATTTTTATTGTTCCTTGTGATCATATTCATCTATTTTTTAATTTTAACACTTTCTCGATTTAGACGTATTGAATTATGGTAGCAAATAATACAGGCCCTAACATACAACAAGAAAAAGCCACCGTTAGCACAATGATTTATTTTTATTGTCACAAACAGCATCATGTTCCTAACAATCAGCTATGTGATGAGTGTAATGATTTATTAAAATATGCAATGCAACGCTTAACCTTATGCCGATTTGGTGAGGATAAAACAACCTGTGAACGTTGTCCAAAACATTGTTATCGTAAAGATTATAAACAAAAAATAAAGCAAGTGATGCGTTTCTCAGGCCCAAGAATGATGATTTATCATCCTATTATGGCCCTCAAACATCTTTATAAAAATTTGACTAATTAATAATTTTCGCAATCAATTTTGCGACATCATTTAAGGTCACAAAGGATAAATGTGAAGGCGCTATTATAAAAATTAAAAAACGTTAAAATCCATATTTACCATTAAACAGGTTTAAATTTATATCCGTCTGTTTTAAAAAGTAAAAATTGGTTATAATGGCACACTATATTATATTGTTCAGATAACTCGTAAAATATCGTCATTATGATAATGGGTGTTCACAATTAAAAGTAGAGATAGTCATAAATAACTATTATCTGTTTTATTTAATGACATAAAACATAAGGATGATGAATATTTAAACATTTTGTTCCATACGCAAATGAATGCGCTCACAATCAAAGTTATCGGTGATCATTTCATTAGCTGTTAAAAAGTTTAAATATCTAAAGCCCTTTTTTAAGGTAATTTAATAATGAAGAAGATATCAATAATTTTTATATTATTAGCACATTTGTCGTTTGTTATTCAAGCCCAAGAGTATCAATATAATGATTTTGGTATCACCAAATCCTTTGAATTTGGACCAAATAATTCAAAAAATTCATCAAATCAGCAACGTGATATTATAGAAGCGATCTATTTTGAGAAAGGTGTACAATTATCATGGAACAGTAGTATTGACGATTTTGATATTGATTTCTTTTTTGTTAATAATAAAAACGATAAAAAAACGATGGAAATTCTGGTAAATAATATCCAAAATACAGAGTGGGTTTATTTACCAACCAAATTGAAATTAAATGAATTAACTAAAGGAGATATTGCTTTTTTGTATCTTATACAACTTAAGAATATCGAGCCGAATAGTTGTTTGCATCACTATTTTGATGTTTACGGTTATTCAAATTCAAAGTATCCTGAAGGAATTTTGGATTACTTAGATTACAATCGTTTAGAAGTTCAAAATAAAATGCGTATTTGTTTATCAGATAAAGGCTATTTGTAGTCAAGTTTAACTAAATATTGATAAGTCATCGTATCGGTATGCTCAAAAAGAGAGCGAAATCTTATACCGTCAATAAGTCGCACCATTTAATGAATTTTTTGCCTTTCCTTGATAACCTAAATTTTTTAAAGTGCAGTGCCTTTAGTAGGTATCGTTAATTTTAGGGTATCAACGCCTTCTAGTTGCAGAAGTTTAATTTTTTTATCAATGCCACCTGCATAACCGGTTAAACTGCCGTTACTGCCAATGACTCGATGACAAGGAATAATAATGGATAGTGGATTACGCCCAACTGCACCGCCGACAGCTTGGCTTGACATACTTGCAAGTTGATTGGTTTTCGCAATTTGTTTAGCTATATCGCCATATGTGATGAGTTCACCATAAGGAATTTTACAAAGAATATCCCAAACTTGATGACGAAAAGACGTACCAATCGGGGCTAAATCAAGTTGATTGATAGCCGGATTTTTTCCTGAAAAGTAGTGATCAAACCATTTTTTTGTGTGGTTAAAGATGGGTAAGTTAGGTTTGCTTTCAAGGGGAGCATTGACGGTATCACCAAAATATTTTTGTCCTTCAATCCATACAGCAACAAGTTGATTGTTTCGGCTTGCCAGCGTAATTAACCCTAATGGTGAAACGTAATCGGATGAATAAAACATATAAACCTTAAAATTTGGAGCTCAACATTGAAATTAAATTATGCTTGTTTATTCACTAAATTTCTAGTTTTTTGTTGATATTGCCAATTACATTTTGTTATTTGGCTTACCTAAGCAAGCCAAATAAAATTAAGACGTTATTTTGTGCTTTGTTTTCCTTTTTCGACATAACTCATATCGCCAAAACTTTCGACAATAAATTTACCTTCATCGGTATAACGAATTTTGGTAACACTGGCATTGCCTAATGGAGAGGTGATTGGAGCATCAAGCAGATCTTCTACCATAGACATAATCGCAATACCATGTGAAACAACTAATACGTTACCACCACCTTGTGCTTTTGCTGATTCAGCAATGGTTTTTAATGCGACTTCCATTCTTTTTTTAACTTGCTGATAATTTTCTGCTTGTCCTGATTTTTCAACCGCAGCCACGGCATCTAACATTTTTTGTAGTGTTATTTTACCTTTAGCAAGATCAGCCATTAAATCCTTGTCAGAAGGATATCCTAAATGTTGCGCAGCAGGAGTCCACATATTGGGATCTAGATCGCCTTCAAAATCGCCAAAGCAGGCTTCACGCAGAGCTTCCATTTCATTAATTGCCAACGTATCACCTTTACTTTCTAAGATAATACGTGCAGTTTGTCGTGCACGGCCTAAATCACTTGAATAAGCAGTAATAAATTCGACATCTTTTAAGCCTTGTCCTAATTGTTCAGCAACTTCTATACCAGACTGAATTAATGGTGTATCAGACCATCCTTGAGCACGATGAACGTTGTTAAACATGGTTTTACCATGACGGGTTAAATAGATTGTCACTTCACTGGCAAAAGCTTGTGAAATTGATATGACCATAACAAAAAGTAGGCTAATAAATTGAATAGATTTTTTCATGTTTCATCCTTTATTTAACAAAATTTTAAAATAAATTAAATCGATAATCGATAACGGTTTCCGCTGATAAGGTTGGGGAACGTTGTGCTCTTCCATGTTTCAGGTTTGGTGTCGCATCTGAGGCACTCATCGTTTTGTAAGACCATCCATAACCAAATTTAGATAAAATCGAGAGATTTTTAAACATGCCAGAACTCGGTTTCCAAATATTAAAAATGTTGATCTCACCATTTTTTAATCGGTCATGCTTATAATTAAATTTAGCATAGTTCATATACAATCCAGTGGTATTATCCTTAATAAAATCATAATTTAATACGGCGGTGAAAACAAGTTCCCCATCGCGCATGTAATCTGCTGCTGCCGCGGCAAGTCCATTAAAACGACCACGGTTATTTTTACCGATATGGCGTCCATAATACCCAAGAGCGTTATGTTTATTTGCATCGGTATAGGCGAGCCCCACTTTGATGCTCCAGTCTTCTTCTTTCCATTCAATGTCGGTTGCATAGTGCCAAGCATGGGAATCAAACTCTTTTCTATTTTGTTTCATGGCATCATAATTTTTCATCGCATAGCTACCATAAAATTGTGAACCCAAAGTTAAATTTTTAACAGGTTTATAAGATAATTCAATTGCATGCCGTCTTAAATAATCTTTGGCGACCCCATAAGAATAGTCGATTTTGGTATCACTATCATTATAAGCCATTTCAACTGTTGAGATGTGATCAATGACTTTTTTACGATCGTTTGTTAAAAAGTGAACTTTTTGGGCGGATTCACGGGGTAGGGCACTGTCTAAACGACCAAATGAAAAGGCAAAGTCATCATATTTTAATATACCACTAAATCCGAGATAGCTGTTTCGTGTTAAATGTTGTGAAGAGCTAATGATGCCTAAATCTTTCACACTATGCCAGCCCACTTTCCCGTTAAAATTTATCTTATCATCACCCAGTTTTATTTTTATATAACGCTGAGTAAATTTATTAAAGCCATGCGCATTGTGTTTACTATAACTTTTACCGTGGTTATAAAGTAGATTACGGGTTGCAAAATAGTCACTTGCACCCAGTTTTATTGCATTGTCATAAGTGACATCAAATCCAAGTGTATCAAACAGATAACCCGATTTATAATTGAACGTGAAAACTTGTCCCCAAGCACTGTGCACTTCTTTTGGTTGAGCCGCATTTTCTTTTAAATATTTCCAATGATTACGGGTAGAAAAATCAAGTTTACTATCGGTAATAAAAGCATTCTCTATAAAGCTAGGTTGTAAATGATTATTGGATATTGGGTTTGCGAGAACGGAATAAGACATGATATTAAATAATGCGAAGGTTAAATATCTTATTTTCATTTTTATATCCTTTTTTTAATTATCAAAAACCTAAATAGCCGGTTAAGCAAAGTTATCTCTAATGCTATTTAGGTTTTGCCTGCTGTAAGCAGTAACTTTCCAATTTTAGGTGTGACACAAAAGTTAAGATTTTAAAACTTCGCCTTTTGATGCAATCACCGCTTGATACCAGTAGAAACTTTTCTTTTTATAGCGTTTTAGCGTTCCCGATCCGTCTTGGTTTAAATCGACATAAATAAATCCATAACGTTTAGTTACTTCGGCTTTTGAAGCACTAATCAAATCGATTGGTCCCCAACTGGTATAGCCCATCACTTCGACACCATCATCGATAGCTTCACGAATTTCCACAAGATGATCGTTCATATAGTTAATACGATAATCATCATTTATCGTGCCATCTGCTTCTAATTTATCTTTTGCGCCTAAACCATTTTCAACAATAAATAATGGTTTTTGGTAACGTTCATAAAGCATATTTAATAGATAACGGATTCCTGTTGGATCGATTTGCCAACCCCATTCCGATGCTTTTAGATAAGGATTTGGTACCATATCTAAAATATTGCCTTTTGTTTTTTGTGATTCATCTGAAGTTGCGCAACAACTCATATAGTAACTGAACGATACAAAATCGACCGTTTCTTTAAGATCTTGTCGATCTTGTTCGGTAATCGTTAAATTAATATTGTTTTCTCTGAAAAAACGTTTCATATAAGTCGGGTAATAACCTCGAACTTGAACATCACCAAAAAATAGCCAACCATGGTTTTCTTGAAGTGTAGCCCAAACATCTTCAGGCTTAGGTGTTAAAGGATAAGCAACAGCGCCTAATAACATGTTACCTATTTTGGCATCGGGAATAATTTGATGACATAGTTTTACCGCTTGACTGCTGGCGACTAACTGATGATGAATGGCTTGATAGATCTGTTCTTTATTACTGTGTCTATCCAATCCGACACCGGTAAAGGGTTCGTGTAATGACATATTGATTTCATTGAACGTTAACCAATATTTCACTTTATTCTTGTAACGCTCAAATACGGTTTTGGCATAACGAGTAAAAAATTCGATGACTTTACGATTTCCCCATCCACCATATTGTGTGACAAGGTAGTAGGGCATTTCGTAATGCGATAAGGTGACAAGTGGGGTGATGTTGTGTTTTAACATTTCGTCAAACAGTTTGTCATAAAACGCCAGTCCTTTTTCATTTGGTTGTTCTTCATCACCATTTGGAAAGATTCGAGTCCAAGCAATTGACGTTCTTAAACACGAAAATCCCATTTCAGC
Organism: Gilliamella sp. B2717; assembly: GCF_026536675.1. Lineage (NCBI taxonomy): Bacteria > Pseudomonadati > Pseudomonadota > Gammaproteobacteria > Orbales > Orbaceae > Gilliamella > Gilliamella sp. B2717. The sequence continues at coordinate 44,296 of NZ_JAFNNQ010000009.1, forward strand.
AAATAAAGCGATATCTTCAGGATAGCGATGATAAAAATCAATGGCACGATCTTTAATGCTGGTAATTGTGTTTTTATTACGATCGATGATGTCACCAAATAAACCGTTGGGTGTACAATCTGATGTAGATAAACCTTTGCCATCTTCACGATAGGCTCCTTCAACTTGGTTGGCAGCAATTGCTCCGCCCCAAAGAAAATCATTCGGAAATTGTGTTAACATGTGTTACTCCTTATTTGCTGATAACGTCAATAAAACGTCACCCTTTTCAATAGTTTCTGATTGATGAATAGTCTGGATCTTCTGATAGTCATCACTGTTAGTAATGATGATCGGCGTGGTAACTTCAAAGCCTGCTTGTTTGATTGCCTCGATATCAAAACTGACGAGTAAATCGCCTTTTTTGACTTGGCTACCGGCTTGAACATGTGCTTGAAAGTGTTGACCGTCTAATTTAACCGTATCGATCCCGATATGAATTAATATTTCCACGCCAGAATCAGTTTGAAATCCGATAGCGTGTTTGGTTCTGAACAGTGATACGACTTCACCGTCATCAGGGGCATAAGCTTTCCCTTCTGTTGGAATAATAGCAATGCCTTTACCCATTAGTTCACTGGCAAAGGTGGGATCATTGACTTGATTTAATGGTATTATTTTTCCTGTTAACGGACTGAAAATCGTGACAGGATGCAGATTAACCGGATTAGAAGGGTTAGGATTGTTTGTTGCTGCAGCATCATCTTGAACTGTCGATTTTGTTTTTGGCATACCAAATAAATAGGTTGCAATCAGCGCTAAAGTGAATGACAGAATACAACCAACGACGACCGCATAAAATTTTTCATCTATACCTGTTGGTGGAATGAGTTGTAAGAAGGAGAAAATATTAATAAAACTAAATGAATAAATGACGCTGTGATAATAACCAACAATGCCTCCACCTACAGTTGCTGCAAGACAACCAATAACAAATGGTCTTTTTAATGGTAAATTGACACCATAAATTGCCGGTTCGGTTACCCCAAAAATACCGGATAATACCGACGAACTTGCTAATGCTTTGAATTCAGGATCTTTGGCTCGAAATCTTACCGCTAATACGGCACCAACTTGTGCGAACACAGCAGGGAACAGAATCGGTAACATAAAGTCATTTTGATAAACCGATAAGTTATTTAAGGCAAATGGAACAAGTCCCCAGTGAATACCAAATATTACCATGACTTGCCAAAGTGCCGCTAAAACCATGGATGCTATAACCGGACTGAGTTCATACATGAAGATGATACAACTTGCGATAGCATTACTGACATACGTTACCGCAGGACCAATTACCGCAAAAGTTAATGGAACAGTGATAAGAATTCCGAGCAGGGGAGCAATAAATTTTTTAAATGAATCATGCATGATTCTATTGAAAGTTCGTTCTAGTAAAGAATAGAACCAAGCTGCCAAAATAATCGGGAAAACCGATGATGCATAAGGAATTAATTGTATTGGTATTGAAAACATTTCGGTTTCTAACGAAAATTGACCGCTAGGTATCATATTGGCGATACTTGGGTGAACTAAGGCGCCACCTATCGCCATTCCAACATAGGGGTTGCCACCAAATTTTTTTACCGCAGAAAAACCTAAAATAATAGGTAAATAATAGAGTGGGGCATCAGCAATGGCATACAAGAATTCATAGGTTGGTGTTTGTGCACGGACAATATCCAAAATTTGTAATAAAGAGATTAAACCTTTTAAAATCCCACCGGCAACTATTACGACTAGAACAGGAATAAAAATGCCGGAAACGAGATCAATTAATTTCGATAAAAAACCTGATTTTTTATTTGGTTGTGCCTCGGCATTGGATTTCTCATTGAGGTTGGTTAGTTGCATAATATTGTTATATACATCTGCCACATTGTTACCAATGACAACTTGAAATTGTCCACCACTTTGCACAACCGTTATTACCCCTTTTTGTTTTTTGAGGATATCTGCATTAGCTTTATTATCATCTTTTAATGCAAATCTTAGACGAGTTGCACAGTGTACCAGACTGATAATATTGTCTTGACCACCAACATATTCAATAATTGATTCGGCAAGTTGTTTGTTTTTCATACCTTATCCTTTTTTAAATGCAAAAAAAAACCTAACCACCTCAAGTTGAGGTGATTAGGTTTTGCTTACACAACATAAAATGCTATGCAATAACAATCCAAAATTTATTCGCTTAGGCTAGCATAAATAAAAGATAGTGAATATGATTTCTCATTTTGAGATGTTCGAATTGTGAACTACATCACATTATTTTTTGAGCTCAGTGCGTAGTCGTTCGATATGAATGGTTAAATACAGGCTTTCATCATCGGTAAGTGGATGTTGATATTGTTGAATTAAATGGAGATCAATCTGTTTTGTGCATAGATATGCTAGCTCATACTTTTTACGAATTAATTCATATAATGAGGTATCTTGTTGAACCGGTTGAGTTTGACTCAAAATGCGTTGTGAGAAGAATTTTAAGTGTGTCACAAAACGTTGATAAGAAAGACAATCTTCATCATACTCAAAATTAAAATGGTATTTGACGATATTAAGAATTTCACGCATGATTTTGGTCATTTTAACGATATTGGGCATCGTATCATTAAGTTGAGCATTAATAATATGAAAGGTAATAAACCCCGCCTCATCTTCAGGTAATTCAATGGATAAACGTTTTTTGATGACCGATAAAGCAAATAAACCTACTTGAAACTCTTTAGGATAAAGTTTTTTTGTTTCCCATAAAAAACTATTCGGAATATCAAATCCTTGTTTATGGCGCTCTATAGCAAAATGGATATGATCTGTGAGTGAAATATATATACTATCTTGCAGTTTTCCATTCAGGACTTGCTTGGCGTGATTAATGATGATTTCTGAAGTAGTGAATATTTCAATGGGTATTTCGGATAGTAATTCAGCAAATCTTGGTAGCGTTTCTTGATTGTTGAGGGAAAATTGTTTTTCAATCAGTTTAGGATCAATCAAGTCTCCCTCACGTTTTTTAAATCCAATGCCACGACCAGTGACAATGAGTTCATTGCCTTTGGAGTCAAGTGTAACGACTACATTGTTATTGAGAATTTTATAAACTTTCATCTGTCACCGTCTGATTGTAAACTTTAGGTATTATGAATAGCCATCAGAAAATGAAAAGAAGAAATATAAGAAAATGTGATAGGCATCATATTTTTAGTAAATTTCGATTACCTAACTTAAATAAAAGTTAATAAAAAACCCGATATTACAATCTAATATCGGGTTTTATTATTTTTCGATTATTCTGCAAGCAGTTTATTCATGGTTTGAATAAATTTACTTGGATCACTTAATGATCCTTTCTCAGCCAGTAGCGCTTGATCTAATAATAATTCAATCCAGTCGCTAAATGCCGTTTCGTCTTGTGTATCAGCAATACGTTTTACTAATTTATGATCAGGGTTGATCTCAAACGTATATTTGATTTCAGGCGCTTTTTGACCGGCAGCAGCAAAAAGTTTTGCCATTTGCGTGGTCATTTCATCCGCTGCAGTAGTCACTATTGCAGGTGTATTGGTTAAACGATGCGTTAATTTAACTTCTTTTACTTTATCGCCTAACACTGCTTTGACACGTTCAATAAATGGTTCAAGCTCTTTTTCAGCTTGTTTTTGTTCTTCGCTATCTTGAACGGCAAGTTTTTCAATCGATTCGTCAGATTTACTGATTGATTGGAACTGTTTTCCTTCAAATTCAGTTAAATTACTCATCATCCACTCATCAACACGATCAGATAATAGTAAGACTTCAATGCCTTTTTTGCTAAATAATTCCAAATGTGGACTATTTTTAGCCGCACCATAACTATCAGCGGTAATGTAGTAGATCTTATCCTGACCTTCTTGCATACGACTAATATAATCGTCTAAGGAGATGGTTTGCGCATTGCTATCCGAATGCGTAGAAGCAAAACGGAGCAATTTCGCGATAGCTTCACGGTTAGCATAGTCCTCACCCGTACCTTCTTTTAACACTAAGCCAAATTCGCTCCAGAACTGTTGATATTGTTCTTTATCATCTTTAGCCAGTTTTTCTAACATTTGTAATACACGTTTTGTACATGCATTGCGTAAACTTTGGGTGATTTTGTTATCTTGCAATATTTCACGTGATACATTCAATGGAAGATCATTAGAGTCAATTAAACCTTTTACAAAGCGTAAATAGTTTGGCATAAATTGCTCTGCATCATCCATAATAAAGACACGTTGTACATAAAGTTTTAGACCGTGTTTATTATCACGATTCCACATATCCCAAGGCGCTTTTGACGGAATATAAAGTAAACTGGTGTATTCTTGTTTACCTTCTACTCGGTTGTGGCTCCAACTGAGTGGATCGGCAAAATCATGAGAAATATGTTTATAAAACTCTTTGTACTCTTCGTCGGTAATTTCAGATTTACTCCGAGTCCAAAGGGCTTGAGCCTTGTTTACTTTTTCCCATTTTACGTCTTTGCTTTCTTCGTCGATGGTTTGTACTTCAACAGGGAGTGAAATATGATCAGAATATTTACTGATAATTGAGCGTAAACGCCAGTCATCTAAAAACTCTTTTTCATCTTCTTTTAGATGTAAAATAATTTCAGTACCACGTGTCTCTTTATTATCATCAGAAATCGTATATTCACCTTCGCCAGCCGATTCCCACATAACCGCTTCATCAGCGTTAGCTGTTGCAGCACGAGTTTTGACGGTGACTTTATCTGCTACTATAAATGCAGAGTAAAAACCAACACCAAATTGACCAATTAGTTGGCTGTCTTTAGCTTGATCGCTACCGATTGATTCCAAAAATGCTTTGGTGCCAGATTTGGCAATCGTACCTAAATTTTCGATAACTTCATCACGTGTCATACCGATACCATTATCGGCAATGGTTAAAGTTCCTGCTTCTTTGTTCACAGAAATACGTACGCCAAGCTCAGCATCACCAGCATAAAGGCTAGGATTTTCAAGTGCTTTAAAACGTAATTTATCCGCCGCATCGGATGCGTTCGAAATTAACTCTCGTAAAAATATTTCTTTATTGGAATATAAAGAATGTATCATTAAATGAAGAATTTGTTTAACTTCGGATTGAAATCCACGAGTTTCTGTACCTTGCTTACTCATTGACTAGTTCCTCTAATATATTTAACTGATTCAATTAACAATTTATACCGATAACCTTAATTAATAAAGCTATCCATGCTTTCAACGTCTGCAAGAGCAGATTTGATTGCAAAAGGGTATAACTGTTAAATGAATAACACTGTCATAATAGTTTGATTTATTGTTATATGGGAATGAAAATGAGGTTTTCAATAGAGATTAAGTAATTTTGGTAATTGTTTGCTGTTTTTTTGTTAGCTTGGTGGGAAGAAAGCCTTGAAAATATCAAGGCTTTGCAGATGATAATTAACTATTTCCCTTCTGGAAAAAATCCAAAAACAAGAATAGCAACAATTGCCACTGGAATAATAAAACGGGTTAAGATTGTCCAAATGTTAAACCAGAAAGCATTTAGATTAAGTTCTTCACGAATTCGTTTTTGATTCATCATCCATGCAGCAAAAATAATGGTACCTAAACCGGTTACTGGCAACATGATTTTACTGGTTAAGTAATCAAGTAAATCAAAAATATTTTTATCAAATAATGTGACATCTGCCCATTTATTAAATGAAAGAATACAAGCAATACCTAAAGCCCAAATAATAATACTGGTGACAATGGTTGCCGTTTTGCGTCCCATATGGGTTTTTTCTTCGAGTAACTCTACAGTCGGTTCTAATAATGAGATTGACGAGGTTAATGCAGCAAACGTTAAGAATATAAAGAATAATATGCCTAAAATTGAACCGCCAGCCATATTGCCGAATGCAATTGGTAGTGTCACAAAGATGAGACCAGGGCCAGAACCCGGTTGTAAATCATTAGCAAAAACAAGCGGGAATATTGCTAATCCTGATAAAACCGCCACAATCACATCCAAAATGACCACTGTTCGGGCTGTTGAGAGTAGATTGACATCTTTCCCTAAATACGAGCCGTATGCCATCATAATTCCCATACCTAAAGATAGACTGAAAAATGCGTGACCTAAAGCAGCTAATATTGCCGTGCCATTTAAGGCAGACCAGTTAGGTGTAAATAAGAAATCACAAGCCTTCCAGAAAGAAGAACCGCTGGCATATGCGGCATACCCAACCAGCACTAAGAGTAATATACCTAAACCAGGCATCATAATCTTACAGCCACGTTCCAAGCCAGCTCCAACGCCGAGAGCGACAATAAAGGCCGTTGCAAACATAAATACTGTATGCCAGATTAATAAACTATTTACATCGCCCAGAAAATTAGTAAAGAGATTTTCGGTTATTCCACCATTCGCACCTTCAAATGTGCCTTGCGCTGCTAGAACGATGTAATCTGTTGCCCAGCCACCAATCACACTATAAAAGGAGAGAATTAAGAATGAACCAAGTACCCCAATTATCCCTACCCAGCCCCATAATTTTGAACGACCTTCAGAAACGGCCACATCTTGCATGGTATGAATCGGATTTTTTTGCCCTCGGCGCCCGATCAACCATTCTAAAACAAGGATAGGTAGCCCAATGATAAACATAAAGAGTAAATAGGTGAGCACAAATGCTGAACCACCCATTTCACCCGCCATATAGGGAAATTTCCAAATATTACCTAAACCCACAGCAGAGCCAGCTGCTGCTAGCATGAATCCCATGCGTGAGCTCCATTGGGAATGACTTTTCTTCATAGTACCTGTACTCATGAATTTTCCTTTGATTCTTAATAAATAGTTTAATTTGCGTTTAGTAAAATTATGTCTTAATTAAAACTTTAAATCATGCCATGAAATCAAACTATTCACAAGAAATCATTACAGTCATTGACAATATTGTTTAAAAATTTAACTAGAATTGGCGTCAATCATTGAAATGGATCAAATGATTCGATTATTATTAGATCCAACCGATGAGTTTCAATATACCGATAAGGTTAAAAAGTAACCAGGAAGGTAATATCATAATCCAAATACTGATACCAAAAAAGAAGGCTAAAATGAAGTTATAAACGCCTACTATAAAATATATTATATTTGTTTGGAGATCTTGATAACTGTATCCAAAAGCACCATCGGTTATCATTAAAATAAACATTGGAATCAGTGCAAAAATAAACATGATAAAACTGCCTATAATTGGTATATCCATTATTTTTATTAAACTAGGTCGAGTTGTTCTTAGCGCGATTATCATAATTTGTCTTCCTTATATTATATTTATACCGTTTTTATGAATTAAATTAATTGTCTATTTTTTATTGGTAAAAAGTATATCATTTGAACGCTTAAACTAAGTGGATTTTTTTGTTAATAAAAAGCGGGCAGTGTAAGCTATTTTATTGATAATTGATTGGAGTTAGCATATAGTAAAACCCATTTTTTACACTTTAAAAACGCCAGCATGTCACAAAATATCGATATTAACGAAATAAATAAATTCTCACAATTAGCCGCACAATGGTGGGATCCAAATGGTCAATGTAAACCTTTACATATCATTAATCCATTACGTGTTGATTATATATTGCAGCAATGCGAATCTCTTACTGGCAAAAAGGTGTTAGATGTCGGGTGTGGTGGTGGCATCTTATCAGAAAGCCTTGCTAAACTTGGTGCGCAAGTGACCGCTATCGATCTGGCGGATGAGTCTTTAAACGTTGCTAAAATGCATGCAGAGCAAAATGGTCTTTCTATCGATTACGAAAAACAAACCGTTGAAGCGCATGCAGAAGAACGATCAGAATATTATGATGTGATTACTTGTATGGAGTTATTAGAGCATGTCCCCGATCCATTCTCCATCATTAATGCTTGTGCTAAGTTGCTAAAACCCAGTGGCAAACTATTCTTATCGACAATCAATCGAAATACCAAAGCAAAGTTATTACTTATTTATGGTGCTGAATACATTGCTCGGCTTGTACCAAAAGGAACACATGATTTTAATCGCTTTATTCGACCTTCAGAATTAATGGACTTAGTTGAGCAATCTAAATTAGCGGTTAAAGGCATTATTGGTATGGAATATCATCTTTTAAAAAATCAATTCAAATTAGGTCACAATGTGGATGTAAATTATATTTTAATGGCGCAAAAAGAAGTTTAAATTTAAAAGTGTGATCTTATTCTCATTTCTAATAAATAGTGTAAATTTTCCTCTAACATTCCCACATATATCGATACTATGTGGGTAAATACTTATTGTTAATTTATTCGTACTTACCCATAAAAGCGATGTGTTCAAATCTTAATTGATTTGCAATTTACTAATTATGTTTAAAGTATTTAAGTCTAGCTGTGTCAATTTAACCAGATTGGATGTTGTTGATTAAGAGGAGTTGATTATGCCATTAATCATTATTGCTTTTGGTGTCTTGATGTTATTGATTCTCATGTTACCTTTACGAGTTAATGGTTTTATCGCATTAATTTTGGTGGCACTTAGTGTCGGTGTTCTGGAAGGGATGCCCGTTATGGAGGTCATCAAATCAATTAAAAATGGTGTCGGTGGCACGCTTGGCAGCTTAGCATTAATTATGGGATTTGGCGCAATGTTAGGCAAATTACTCGCCGATTGTGGAGGTGCACAGCGGATAGCAACAACGCTCATTGCCACTTTCGGCGATAAAAAGATTCAATGGGCAGTGACGCTTACGGGATTTATTGTTGGATTTGCTCTGTTTTATGAGGTTGGTTTCGTTTTATTGTTACCCTTAATTTTAACTATAGCTGCAACCTTAGGTATCTCTCCGCTATATATTGGTATTCCCATGGCGGCGGCTTTGTCGGTTACACATGGTTTTTTACCGCCGCACCCTGGACCAACAGCGATTGCACAAATATTTAAAGCCGATATGGGAAAAACCTTACTTTATGGCACAATTATAGGTATTCCAACCGTCATACTAGCTGGGCCTATTTTAACTAAATTACCTTTTATTCGTTTGATTAATCATCCTGTTGAAGAAGGCTTATATAATACTAAAACATTTACTGAACAGCAGATGCCTAGTTTTCGTGTCAGTCTTATTACCGCATTGATTCCAGTTATATTAATGTCAATCCGAGCCATAAGTGAAATGACGTTAAATAATGGGCATTGGTTGCTACCCTATGTTGAATTTTTTGGGGATCCAGTCATTGCAACGCTGGTATCAGTATTAATAGCCATATTCACTTTTGGTTTATTACGTGGCCGTAGCATGTCAGACATCAATACTAGCTTAGTTGATTCAATTAAAATTATTGCAATGATGCTATTGATTATTGGGGGTGGTGGGGCATTTAAACAAGTTCTTGTCGATAGTGGCGTGAAAGTTTATATCGAACAGATAATGCATGGATCGACTATTTCCCCCATTGTTATGGCGTGGTTAATTGCAGCCTTATTAAGATTAGCCTTAGGGTCGGCAACGGTTGCAGCACTAACGGCAGGTGGGATTGTTTTCCCATTAATTGCTTCAACGGGTGTTAGCCCAGAATTAATGGTTATTGCAACGGGTGCGGGTAGTGTCGTTTTTTCGCATGTAAATGATCCGGGCTTTTGGTTATTTAAAGAATATTTTAATCTGAGCATTACCGAAACATTGAAATCATGGTCTTTACTCGAAACAGTGATATCTGTCAGTGGATTAATCGGCTGTTTGATCATTAATCTTTTTTTATAAGGTTAGTTTGTATGAGATATAATTATTTTTGATGAAATAATAAGAAGGATAACTGTTCAAACTATTTCAAGAATCAAAATACCGCTGGTCTTTTATCGCAAAAGTCAGTAGAATACATCGGCAATATTTTATCAACAATTCAACTCAATGGTGAATATTGTCATGTCTCGTATAGTTAAAGAAGCACTTACATTTGATGATGTGTTATTAGTTCCTGCCCACTCCACGGTATTACCCAACACTGCGGTTATTTCTACTCAGCTAACCCAAACAATTAAACTCAATATTCCGATGCTGTCAGCTGCAATGGATACGGTGACTGAATCCGATTTAGCCATCGCCCTAGCTCAAGAAGGCGGAATTGGTTTTATTCATAAAAATATGTCAATCGAAGCTCAGGCTAACCATGTAAAAAGGGTGAAAAAGCATGAAAGTGGTATCGTCCAAGATCCCGTGACCGTTTTACCTACTGCCACGATTCGAGATGTTATCGAACTTGCTAAAGAGTATGGTTTTGCCGGTTTTCCTGTGGTTACTCAATCTCAAGAGTTAGTGGGGATTATTACCGCTCGAGATGTTCGTTTTGCGACTGATTTATCGTTACCGGTAACGGCAGTCATGACACCAAAAGAACGACTTGTTACGGTAAAAGAGGGCGAACAACGTGAAATTGTGCTGAAAAAAATGCATGAACACCGTGTTGAAAAAGTGTTAGTTGTTGATTCCAAATTTCATCTTAAAGGAATGATAACGGTTAAGGACTACAATAAAGCAGAACAAAAACCACATGCTTGCAAAGATGAAAAAGGGCGTTTGCGCGTAGGGGCAGCGGTGGGCGCTGGTGCAGGCAATGAAGAACGGATTGCGGCATTGGTTGAAGCAGGGGTCGATGTTTTATTGATTGACTCATCTCATGGACATTCAGAAGGTGTATTAGAGCGTATTCGTCAGACAAGGCAGGCGTATCCGGAATTACAAATTATTGGGGGGAATATTGCTACAGCGGAAGGCGCAAAAGCATTAATTGATGCAGGGGTTAATGCCGTTAAAGTCGGTATTGGGCCGGGCTCTATCTGTACTACACGTATTGTGACTGGAGTCGGTGTGCCACAAATTAGTGCCATTATGGATGCAGTTGAAATGGCACAACGACATAATATCCCTGTTATTGCTGATGGTGGTATTCGTTTTTCGGGTGACATTGCTAAAGCAATTGCCGCAGGTGCATCATGTGTTATGGTTGGCTCAATGTTTGCTGGAACAGAAGAAGCCCCTGGTGAAATCGAATTATATCAAGGTCGAGCTTATAAATCTTATCGAGGTATGGGATCACTTGGTGCAATGGCGAAAGGTTCATCTGATCGTTATTTCCAATCTGATAATGCTGCTGATAAATTAGTTCCTGAAGGTATTGAAGGGCGTATTGCCTATAAAGGCCCATTAAAAGAAATCATTCACCAACAAATGGGAGGATTACGTTCTTGTATGGGATTAACTGGCTGTGCCACTATCGATGAGCTAAGAACGCAATCTAAATTTTATCGAATAACCGGCGCTGGCATGAAAGAAAGCCATGTTCACGATGTGCTAATAACCAAAGAGCCACCAAATTATCGAGCTGGATCTTAATTTTTTATCAGTATAAAAGCATCGTGAATCATTGACGCTGTTCAATGGTAGTAAAAATCCCAACAATTTCAGTATTGTTGGGTTTTTTAATTTCTAAAAGGGGGGAGTCTGCTTTAACAACCTGATTTATAACGTTTTGCGTTAATTACTCAAGTCCCAGCACTTTACGTCCATTCCGAGTGGCGACGTTAACCACATTATCTAAATCGGTATATCGACATCCGGTTACAAGCAGTTTTAGCTCTTCCCACATATTACCCGTTGAAAAGGGGAGCATATAATCACTGACATTATCGGTACCAATCGCAACAGGAATTCCAGCGGCGGCTAATTCATCAACAGGGGTTAAGGAGTTACGGGTTGGGCCTTGTTCCTCACGCCTTGGACTGTCAATCCACGCAAACGGACAGGCAATCACCATCATTTGGGCTTCTTTCATTTTTTGGTATAATTTTTGACGATATTCTAAGCTATGGGCAGTAATTGAAATACTATGAATTGCCACTACACGACCATGCATTGCATGTTCTAAGGTTTTATCTGTTAATTGCTCTGTTTCTATCTCATCGGATGAATTAAATTGATCAACATGAACATGCACCATTTTGCCTAAAGATTTGCCCGTTTGCATTAATACATCCAGATGTTTAAGTCCCATACCTTCACCATGATCACGTTCATCACGGCGAGGTAAGCCACCAATAATATCGACAAGATCGGCACCTTTATCAAACCAATAGCGAGCCTCTTTATCAATCACGCCTTTTAAGGTCTGATTCACCAGTTTAATGGTGATATCGTTTTTATAGGTTTCTCGTGCTCGTAATGCGCCTTTGATTGCACGTTCTTCAGCGATAGGGTCTATATCCACAAATGAGCCCATGGCACTAACACCTTGTTCAATCATTCGTTCAACAGCCATACTAAAATGATGATAATAGTCTTCTTCGGTCATGGCGGCTTTGACTTTGTCTAACGTATCCCATTTTTCAATCAATGTCTGTTTTTGGTACACATCAAAACTGTCAACGGTAATTGTAAAAGCACGATCAGCGTGCATATGTGCATTAACCCAACCGCCATTTTGCTTGATTTTGTTCATTAAAAATGCTTTTAAACTTTGATCTCGACTGGTTAATAACATCTTTTTGTTGTCTGTCATAATATGCCTCTACAAATAAATTACCTAAAGTTGGTTTAAAAATTCAAAAATAACAGCTAAAAAAAATCCTCCATAAAGGAGGATTAAAAATAGAACCAACAATGTTTAAAATCTGGATTGTTGATTCACATGGCTTCATAGTTTAAAGACTCTAGCAGGTTATTTAGTAGCAGAAATTCTAAACCTATCTTGATTAATATCAAGCGTTATAACAGTGAAAATATGCAAATAAATGATATAGTTAAAGTATTATTTTTTAGATTTTCTTGTCATCATTTGATGGTCATTAACAATTTTGGTTTTATTTTGGGTAACATGATTAGGATAACGGATTAATTTTTATCAATAAGCGATTGTCAAAAAAATGAGATTTTCCATAATGCTTTTTTATTGATGTTAAAACAACCTATGTTAGTATAAAGTTGATAAAGTTTGCCTAAGATAAGAGGTTATTATGAGCCAGTTAAATATTGTTGCTACGCTAAAAATCAAGTCAGAAAATCATGCCGCTTTTCAAACGCTTTTTAAAAAACTTGTTGAAGCAAGCCGTAAAGAAGCGGGATGTATTCGTTATGAACTTAATCAAAGCATCGATGATCCCGATGTTTATGTCGTCATTGAAACATGGGCTTCGAAACAAGCAATTGATTTGCACAATCATACACCACATTTTATTGAATTCGCCGCATTTGCTAAAGAGCATTGCGAAAAACTCGAAATTTGTATTGTGAAACCTGTGTTATAAAATTAAACCGAACAAGCGATTAACCAAATTGTGTGAGAAAGAAAATTGGTCATGAAATATTATATTAATAACGCGGATGCGATAAAGTTTGGAGCAGTTTAATCAGGTCAATCGGTTGCCAAAACTTTTGTTGACAACCGATTTAATAAAGTGATGAATGGCGTTATAACATCAGGCATCTATTTTGTTGAAATTACATTTTTTCAACGGTTTTTATGCCTAACATATCTAATCCTACTTTCAGTGTTTTAGCTGTCAAAGAAGCCAGTTTTAAGCGACTTAATTTTAGGTTTTCATTTTCAGCTGTTAAAATAGGGCAGTTTTCGTAAAAACTTGAAAAAAGCGTTGCAATGTCATAAAGATAAGCACAAAGCACGTGAGGCGTTCCTTCATTTGCTAACACTGAAATAGTTTCATCAAATTGAATTAGTCGAGTGGCTAATGCGCGTTCTTTTTCTGTTTCTAAAATAATACTTCCCGATAAGTCATCTTCTGAAATATTGGATTTTCTAAATACCGATAACACACGAGTATAAGCATATTGTAAGTAGGGTGCCGTATTACCTTCAAAAGAAAGCATATTGTCCCAATCAAAAACATAATCAGTGGTACGATTTTTAGAAAGATCAGCGTATTTAACCGCACCAATTGCAACGGCATCGACGACTTGTGCTAACTCTTGTTCAGTGAGTTCTGGATTTTTACTTTGAATTAAGATTTTTGCCCGTTCGGTCGCTTCATCTAAAAGATCATTTAATTTGACCGTATCACCTGATCGTGTTTTAAACGGTTTACCGTCTTTTCCTAACATCATACCAAACATATGGTGTTCGAGTTTTAAAGAATCAGGCACATATTTGGCTTTATGTACAATTGTCCAAACTTGTTCTAAATGCTGATGCTGACGTGAGTCGGTATAATAAAGTATGCGATCGGCATGTAGTGTTTCATAACGATATTTGGCACAGGCGATATCGGTTGTTGCATAAAGGTAACCGCCGTCGCGTTTTTGAATAATCACGCCCATTGGTTCGCCTTCTTTATTTTTGTATTCATCTAAAAATACAACGATTGCCCCTTCGCTTTCTACCGCTAATTTTTTATGTTTTAAATCTGCCACAATGCCGGGTAACATTTTGTTATAAATGCTTTCGCCCATGGTGTCTTCAACGGAAAGTGTGACATTTAAACGTTTGTAAGTCGCAATATTTTGCGTCATGGTAATATCGACCAATTTTCGCCACATTTCACGACAATATTCATCACCACCTTGCAGTTTTACAACATAATTACGTGCTTTTTCAGCAAAAACTTCGTCTTCATCGTAATGTTTTTTGGCTGCTCGATAAAACGATTCCAGATCGGATAGTTGCATATCATTTGCATGTTCATTTTGCATTTTTTCCAGATAAGCAATGAGCATCCCAAATTGTGTTCCCCAGTCACCGACATGGTTAGCACGGATAACATTATGACCAAGAAAAGTTAAAACTCGTACAGTGGCATCCCCGATGATTGTTGAACGTAAATGACCAACATGCATCTCTTTGGCAACATTCGGTGCTGAGTAGTCTACAACAATCGTTTGTGCTTTTGCAGGTAAGGTAATATTCAGTTTATCACTACTCAATGCAACTTCATTTTGTTGAGCAATCCAACTATTTTTTAAAAAGATGTTAATAAAACCGGGGCCAGCAATTTCGACTTTTTCGGCAATGTCATCAATATCTAGATGTTGTAAAACCTTTTCCGCCAACGCTCTTGGTGGCATACCTAGCTTTTTGGCGGTTGCCATGATGCCATTAGCTTGATAATCACCAAATTGTACTTTAGCTGATTGTTTAATTAAGGCATCACAGTTATTATCCGCACCGGCCATTATCATTGCTTGCGAAACACGTTGAGTTAGTAATTGTTGAATATTCACACTAAACCTAATCAATTATCATAAATGCCCAATATAATACCGATAAAGTAAACACTTGTCACGGCTCAGATGATGTCGTTTACTTTAGTTTAACAGGGTTTTGATTTCCTGTTAGGGGATTTTTCAATCAAAAGCATGATTGACAAAAATGACCGATGTTAATCGATCAATTTGGTGATAAACAGAGTCAAAATTTGATTGACATTCTAGTCGTTGAGTGTGTGCTTGATCTTTGTTCCCAATATATTTTCAATATAATGTTGTAGTCGTTGCTTTTCATGTTCATTATTTTCATACCAGTTACGTGAAGATAAGCGAAATATATGCGGAATGGTTCTAGATAATACCGATTGTCGCCAAATGTTTCTGTATCGTGCATTGGATAATAACGGATGAATTGGCGCATCGCACTCAATGCCAATACAATAAAGTTTAGTGCTCGGATCTTCAATAGTAAAATCTAATGTAAATACGCCACTGCCTGAGTGGCGGCTATAGGATAAATTGAGCGAACGAATAAAAGTTTCTACATCGTCAAGCAGTCCGTCATCGTGTTGTGTTGGTATTGGCAAATCAGATTGCTTATGTGCCTGTTCGATCAGGTTAAGTAATGATTCAGCAAAAGTAAAATTACCTTCAGATAATGCTTTAGAATAAGCTAAATAGTATTGTAGGTAATCACGAGGGGAGGTTGGAGCACGTTTATTGGCTAGCGCATCAGAAACATCTTCAATAGGCATTGAGGAGATCAAAATGACTTTTTGGCGAGCTCGGGTGATTGCTACATTTAAGCGCCTTTCGCCACCTTGTTGTCCTAGTATGCCAAAATTTCGCCTGAAAATACCTTGTTTATTACGACCAAATGTCGTTGAAAAGATGATAACATCACGTTCATCGCCCTGCACATTTTCAACATTTTTGATAAAAATTGATACATCTTCACCCTGATCGAATCGTTGATTTTCTTGTTCAAAAATGTCTGAAAATTTTTTATCTAAATTGGCTTTTTCATAAAAACATTTTTCAATCAGATCTGCCTGCTTTTTGTTAAAGGTTACAACGCCTATGGATGGACGATGAGTCGCATCTTTTTTCCAAATGTTATCGACCATTTCAACAACTTTTATTGCTTCACTAAAATTGCGTTGATCTTCATATAGACCATTTACCCAAATATATTCAAGTGGTTTGATTTGCTTAATGATATTAGCTGAATGTCTGACAGGTACGTTTAGTTGGTTATGGTAAAAAGCGGTATTGGAATAGTTAATCAGCTCACGATAAGCGGAACGGTAATGAATTTGTAAATAAGTTGTTGGCAACACAGTGCGAGAAAGTTGTAATAAATCCGGACAATCCATAATTACTTTTAAATTCCAACGATTGAGTAGAGGATTTTCGTTAACTTCTTCTGATAGTGCTTGAATAGTATCATCATCAGCCTCTTCGTCTATGTCAGCGTCTGTTTGTACACCAAAAAATGTAGTGGGTGGCATCTGTTTATCATCACCACTGACTATGGCAATTTTGCCCCGATAAAGAGTAGGTATAGCGTATTCAATGGGCATTTGTGAGGCTTCGTCATAGATGACCAAATCAAATAATCCCGCTTTTAATGGCAATAAGCGACTTGCGGTGTCGGGATTCATTAACCAAATTGGTCTTAAGAACATTAATCCAAGCGGTATACCTTGCTCGATGAATTCACGTAATCGTTTGGCGCGTTGACCTGTTAGCCTTGTTATTCCTTCCCACCTTTTGGGATCAGCTATCTGATTACATTTTATATTATTAAGTAGTAACTGTTTATTCAGTTGATGCAGCTGTTCATCTTTAGATTTTAGCTGTTCAATGGTTTGATTGATAACTTGCTGATCAATCTGTAATATCGGGTTTTCTTGTTCGATGTACAATTTCCAAATCGTTTTAGCTTCATAATCCAATAGTTGTCTGAATTGATATTGTTGATTTTCTGGGCTTAATAAGGCTAGTTCGGATTCAAAAGGTCTTAGTTTTGCCAATACTTCAAGTGCAGTTTCAGATAATTGAATCGCTTCTTTACGAAATGATTGATACGCTTTTAATGAAGGTAAAACATGGTAAATAGCGTCAATAGTTGAAGGTGTTGGTTGATTTTTAACAATCGCCTGTAAACAGTTTTGATATAGGTTTTCATTTAAAAATTGATTGAGCAAGGATAAATGTTGTTCTGAATCTTGACGATATTGATAACGAACAAAGGCCGCTTCGTATTCATTAATTAAATCTTGAAAAGCGTCGCTACTTTTCAATAATGATTGCTCCACATACTGACTATAAGGTGCTTGGTGAATTTTATCAGCCCATGATTTGACTTCTTCAAGTTCCGATAATGTTTCCTCGATCAAGTATTGAGTGGTATCAAGATTAAGCGTTAAATTGTGTTGAGGTAATTGCAAATCAACAAAGATACTCAGTAACGTTTTGCGAATTGGCCGATATTCAGACTCTAATAATAGCGACTCATAAAGCATTGGAATGCGGTTAATGTTTGCTTCCTCACCGTGCATAGCTAAAAAGTTAAAAAGTCCTTTTTTTGCTAAATAGCGTTGCAAACTCAGGCATTTGTACCAAGCATTAGGGGTAATGAGTTTTCTTGCTTTACTCAGTAAATCTTCTAGTATCTTTGGCTCTAAATAACAAAATTTTTGAGACAGGTGGCACCAAGCCTCTGAGTTTAAATAAGATAGCTGATTTTGCAAAAATTTTAACCCATTGATGAGTCTATCACCTTCTAAATTACCTGTTTGGATATTTTGAATTTTGAACAAGGGTAACCATTTTAATAGTCGCTCCCGAAGATTTTCCGTGATATTTAAAAAAGCTTCACTCTCTTTTTTAAGCCACTGTTGATGAGGGAGGGGATCATCAACATCAAATTGGATAGGTTGGTTATCAAGATTTGCTGTTCTAACGTGTTCAACTTGAATAAATTGAGTCAGTGATTGATTAAATAAATTTATCGTAATTGGATCATTTGAAAATTCTGTTAATTCTGATAATGGACTATGTTCAAATTTTGCCGGTAACCACAGTGAAAGTAAGGGTGAACACTGATCTTTAATCATTGATAGTTGTTTGACATCAAGATTCTGAAATACTTTGCCTAATTCCGGTACGGTTAATTTGGGTGGATTGTTGGCAATCTTGATTAAATCAGCGATTAACTCCCGATAACTTAAACCAAAGTGGGTCTGTTGAGTATATAATGCCTCATCATATTGATCGAGCTGTGCTTCCAGTTTTGTTACTGTTTTTGCCAGTTTGATACGCGCTTTAATGTAGTCATCTGAAGGCAGGTTTTTGTCCAGCAAATCAAGCTGTTGACGAATACTATTGATCAATTTGGATCGATCAGCATTAATATCGTTAATCATTATACTGCGCGTATCAAGGCCTTCGGCAGTTAAACGCTTATGAACAACTTCAAGGGCCGCTTTTTTTTGACAAACAATCAGTACCGTTTTATGGCGTCCAATTGCGTCGCCAACCATATTAACAATGGTTTGACTTTTTCCGGTTCCTGGTGGGCCTTCAATTAACAAACCGGGGGCTAACCGTGCTTGTAAAACAGCGTTTTCTTGGCTTGGGTCACTGGCAACCGAAAAAAAACAATTTTGTACGTCTGGTTTTTCAATTTGCTCATCGATTTGAGAATGGGATTTCAGTTTTAGTGCGGTTTCAAGTGCTGTGTTGTCGTAGTCGAGTTTTTTTAATTGACTAAGTTCTTCACCAATTGATTGTCCTATAAAGTTGGCATCAAATAACACAGCGGAACAAGCAAAATAGATTTTACCTTTTTCTGGTTCAAACGATGTTGGTAAATCATCGATTTGACTCGACAAAATTTGTCCTAACGACTTTAATTCATTCATAACCTCAAGGCTATTTAACGTTGAACGTAATAATAAGTCATCAAAAACATGTTTCCATTGATTAAAAAGTGTTTTGCCCAAAATCCCTTTAAGTGCGGGATTGATTCTTATTTCTTCTCGTTGACGATCAAAGGCGAGTGTAAGTCGTTTCATTGATGCTATATCGTCATTCATTTTTATGGGCCAAAGTAATAATGGTGCTATTCTGGGTAACCGATTGCCACTGGTTTCTTGATAAACTAAAAAAGGAAAGCCCATATAAAGACTGTCAATGCCCGTATCCCGTTGATAAATAGTGGTTGTCCGAAATAAGTTACGTAATTTAATTTCAAGAAGTTCATTCGATTCGAATACGGCTTTAATATCGATTTGTTGCTGACGAGGTTGCCGAGCAAGAATATGATCAAGTAGTTTATTTGACGGTAAAGATGCGGTTCCTAATAAGTTAAGATCAATACGTGGTGTAAAACGACCTAGGTTCATCCTAACTAACGGGCCTTGCAAAATACTCATTGATACTTTTTTATGAAAGAAATCGATAATTCGAGATGAGTATTTTTTTAATGGCGGTTTAATCCAATGTTCATTAGGAATGCTCAATAAAACCAAGAGCCGACAAAATGGTATACGTTTTTCAAAACGATACTGCTGTGTCCACTGATCGAGCTCTTCATGACCCAGTTCGGCAAATCCTTCTATTCGCTCATCCAATAGTTGATATAGTCTTAATCTAGGTTGCTTAAAATAATTTGCTAACTCTTCATCGCTTAAAATATCAATATCATAATCATTGGCTAATTGTTTACATTCATTGATGACGTTATTTGCCGTTTTAAATTGATCTTCTTGTGCACTGAGTAAAATGATTAGATCATCTTCACTAATATTGTTACGTTCCATTAATGATAATAATCCAAGATTTTTGGCATCAGGAAAGAAAGATGAGCGTTTAGTCCACATTGCCATTAATTGGTTTTTAGAACAGGCTAATTGAAGTGTTTT
Organism: Gilliamella sp. B2717; assembly: GCF_026536675.1. Lineage (NCBI taxonomy): Bacteria > Pseudomonadati > Pseudomonadota > Gammaproteobacteria > Orbales > Orbaceae > Gilliamella > Gilliamella sp. B2717. The sequence goes on from NZ_JAFNNQ010000009.1 coordinate 64,499, forward strand.
TAGTCGGTTTTCATCCAATTTGATTTGTAAATTTGATGCACGTAAGCGAACATTATTGGCTCGTATAGATAATTGCCATAACCCTAGTTTAGATTTATGCTCTTTAATAGGCATAGTTTCACTAATTAATTGAAATTTTTTTAATGGTTTTGTATCAATAGAATTTTTGAGTGAAACGGATAATAGGTCATAATGATATGTTTTATCATCGATCATTTGGTTACTTAGCATTTCATTATCGAATCGTTCAGTTTGGCAATGACCACAGTGACGCTCTAACTCCATTTTGTATTCCTTATATTCAACTCAATGTTGATGTTATTTTTATCATTTTTATTTATATTGAATTGTAGAATGACAATGATTATTTATAAAGATTAATTTTAATACAGTCGATAGAAAACACGCATTTTAGCCCGATTTGGGTTAGCAAATGGCATCTATTATTTTGTTAAATATACAATTCAAAAAAAGCCCGAAAACTCTTATTGGTTTTTAATTTATCTATATTAAATCAATATCAATCTATTTTAAATTCATTATGACCTCTTAAGTAAACCGGCTTTGTGCGATGATCTTTTAAAAAACGAGCTACTCTAGTTATTCATCATTTATATTTTTACGGATTGCTTAACTGGATGCTGTCACAGGAATATGACGAATCTTAGGGTTATTAATGAGTAACCAATCGGGTAAATTACTTTCTTTTTCAACTAGCCAAATAATGGTATTTATAAATAACCGATCGTTTGAACCTTTAGGTTTTGGGTATTCAAGTTGTGAAAGTGCTAAAGAACGCGCAAAAAGTTGATGCTCACTAAAACTCATATTATGACGATTTTTAGACAAATGTGATTCATAATCAATTATCAACGCAACAGGCTGTTGATCATAGCTGACTAGTTGATCTAACGTGTTACTTAAATGATTTATTTTTGCGGAATCTTTTTTGGGAACAGCATTTAATCTTAGGCGTTTAAACAACGTATCGCTTTTAATTGCGGGTAAGTCTGGTGTTTGAATTTCTTCGAATCCAACAGCTGAATTCCACAATAAGACGTGATTAAATTTTGCATTTTTTAATATTCGATAAATCGACAAGACTAATGTTTCGGAAATGATGGTTTCAGTATCAATTTTCGATTGTTGTCGATCATGAATGTTTCCGGATAAAACGAATTGAGGTTTTGAATTTAGATAGCGATTTAAATCACGCATCCAGCGAGGGCTCTTGAAAGATTGAGACATAATTAATCCTTTAATAAAAATCAAATAACTGACGTTTTTATTATATACAAAGCAATTGAGTAACATCTACTATTTTTTTAATTAATAACTTATTTTTATTTGGATTTCTTGAATACTCAATCCGTTAAACAGTGATTAAACTTAGGTAATAATCATAATAAGAGACAATTAAAATCGCTTTAAAATTATCTAATTTTTGAGCATTAATTCGTTACCTTTTTACCTTAACAGTGATTAAACTTGCTTGTTATTATTCATGCTATCGCAATTACAACTGTTTACAATTAATGAGGTAAACACTAAACTATTTATCGTTCTCAACGGGGTGCCCAAATGGCTGAGAATGTTGGTTAACATAACCCGTCGAACCTGAACTGGATCATGCCAGCGGAGGGATTTGAGTTATTGTGTCTGCTCAAACCTTTTGTCTTTTATTTACTATTTTGGAGGCAAAATGTTTCGTAAGAATCTTCTTTTGTTTTTTGTTTTTTCAGCTTTTTTCTTGATTGATACCGCCAATGCTAAGCCAACTTTAACCGTTTATAGTTACAATTCTTTTATGTCTGAGTGGGGCCCAGGTGAGGCCATTAAGCAAGGTTTTGAAGCGGAGTGTGATTGTCAGTTGGATATCATTTCGTTAGGGGATGGTGTATCTATTTTAAATCGGATCCGGCTCGAAGGGAAAAAGACTAATGCTGATGTTATTTTGGGATTAGACAATAACATCATACAACAAGCTAAGTTAGCTAATATTGTTATTCCTCATCAAATCATTAAACCTGATAATCTTAACACTGATTGGTGGGATAATGATTTTCTTCCTTATGATTATGGTTATTTTGCTTTTATTTATAACAAAGATAAAATCAAAAATCCTCCCCATAGTATGCAACAACTTGTTGATAATAAAGCCAATTGGCGAATTATTTATCAAGACCCAAGAACCAGTACGCCAGGACTAGGTCTACTGTTTTGGATCAAAAATATCTATGGCGATGATGCTGCCAATGTATGGAAAAAGATCGCTAAAAATACGGTAACCGTCACCAAAGGCTGGAGTGAATCTTATGGTATGTTTTTGAAAGGCGAAGCTGATTTTGTTTTAAGCTACAGTACATCGCCGATTGCTCATATTATGAAAAATGATCCTCGCTATGAGGCAGCCATTTTTGATGAAGGACATTACCGTCAGGTTGAAGTAGCAGGTATAATCAAATACAGTCAGCAACCTGAGTTAGCACGTCAGTTTTTACAGTATTTACTCAGACCTGAAATACAACGTCAGATTGCTGAAAAGAATGTGATGTACCCGATCATTCAAACGACATTACCTGAGGCTTATCAGAAAATAAAGCCTGTCACTAAGGCGTTAGAATTTGGATCTGAGCAAGTTGAAAAAGGACAAAAAGCTTGGATTCGTGAGTGGCAATCAGCGATCAGTAAGTAATAATAGACATTAACATGTTGAATTTTAGAACGTTAATACCGGGTATTCTTGCCGCCAGTAGCATAATGGTTGTACTGGGTAGTGCATTATTATCCATTGGTTATTACGCAATAACTTCAGGTGAGATAAACAGTTATATTGACAGCTATTTATTACATATTTTGTGGATAACTGTTTATCAAGCCACACTATCAACATGTCTTTCTATTTTCTTTGCTATATTAATGGCAAAAGCTTTATCCATGGTTGAGTTTTGGGGTAAAGGTTTATTGTTGCGAATAATGCCGGTGACGTTTATTTTACCTGCACTGGTTGTTGTGACAGGGCTTTTATCCGTTTATGGGCAGCAGGGATTACTGTCAATCTTTGTTGGATATATCGGCTTGCCATTTTCATGGTCAATTTATGGATTACAAGGAATTTTATTAGCACACGTATTTTTGAATTTTCCTTATGCTTGTTGTCTATTTTACCGAACGCTGATGAGTGTGCCTGTTGAACAGAAACAGCTAGCCGCTCAATTGAATTTTTCTGGTTACACTTTTTTTCGATTGGTTGAATGGCCACATCTTCGTCGGCAAATATTGCCTATGGCTTCGCTGATTTTTATGCTCTGTTTTTCAAGTTTTGCGATTGTATTGGCTTTAGGCGGTGGCCCCAAATATACCACCATTGAAGTAGCAATTTATCAATCCATTCGTGATTTTGATTTTATTCAAGCGGTTTTGCTTTCCTTATTGCAATTGCTTTGTTGTGTAGGTTTTATGGGAATAATGCAAAAGTTTAATAATAATAAACAAGTCACAATGCGCTTTATAAAGCAAAACTACCGTTTTCCTGTTTCTGGCTTGACTGCCTTGCTAAGTTCAATCGTGATTATTATGGGGGGATTATTTATTTTACTTCCTTTGATAAATATCGTGATTGATGGTGTTTATTTTTTCCGTTTGTCACTGTTTACGCCAACCTTTCAACATGCAACACTGTTTTCACTTTTCATTGCATTGGGGTCAGCCATCGTAACCCTGTTAATGGCACTATTTATTCTTTGGACAAATAGTCGATTGCTCATTTATCAAAAGGTAACGTGGAGTAATCGATTAATGTTAGCCAGTTCGTTAATTTTAGCGATTCCCAGCATGATTTTAGCGTCAGGACTGTTTATATTATTTTATCAGTATGCAGGTAATACTTGGTTTATCTGCATTTTATTAATATTGTGTAATGCTTTAATGGCATTACCTTTTGTCATTAAAAGTCTGGCTACCCCCATGTTCGATGTCACTAAGCGTTATTGGCTATTAAGCCAATCCCTTTGCATTGACGGGGTTAACCATTTTTATTTGATTGAATATAAAGCGTTAAACAAATTAATGTTAAAAAGTTTTGTTTTTTCGGCTATCTTATCTTTAGGGGATTTTGGCATTATCGCACTATTTGGTGGGCAGTCAGTCATCACATTGCCTTATTACCTCTATGAGCAGCTATCACATTATCATTATCAAGATGGTAGTGTCACAGCGGCAATATTATTAATTATCTCTTTTAGTTTATTGGTTTTGGTGGATGATGATCACACTCAATCATATTAATTATCATTATGATAATTTTAAAATGTTTTTTAATTTTGGTATTGCCGCAAAAGAACGGGTCGTCATTGTTGGGCCAAGTGGTGCGGGTAAAAGTTCATTATTGAGTTTAATCGCCGGTTTTATTTCACCTGATTCAGGAAAAATAATACTCGATGATCAAGATATGACGAATGTCACTCCCGGAAAACGCCCGGTATCTATGTTGTTTCAACATAATAATTTGTTTGACCATTTAACGGTTCAAGATAATATCGCTTTAGGATTAAAACCTTCTTTAAAGCTGAATATTTCACAAATGCAAATTATTGATGATATTTTAGCGAAAGTTGGATTAACAGGATTTAATCAACGTTACCCTGAACAATTATCGGGTGGTCAACGTCAACGGGTTGCTTTAGCGCGGTGTCTAATTCAACATCGTCCGATTTTACTTTTAGATGAGCCTTTTTCAGCGCTGGATCAATCATTACGTTTTGAAATGCTTGAATTAGTTAACCAAATCTGTGAAGAATTTGAATTAACATTAATGATGGTGTCCCATTATCTGGATGAATCATTGTATTATTTTTCACGATGTTTAGTTGTCGATGAAGGGCAGATTATTTTTAATCATTCACCCAAAAAGTTAACCTGTTCAGAACATCAACATGTTGCTCAGCTATTAGGCTTGAAGTCGATTTAATCCGCTAAAATTAATCTTTAGCTAAGCAGTATATTCATTGAAAATATGTTTCATATTGCTTTCATAGCATTAATGATTACCGTTGGCTTTTGTTAGTTTCAATATCGAATGTGAGTGCTTAAGGTTTTATTAATCTACCCAATGTATCTTATAAAAACTTATTCATCATGATTCGTTATTGATATTTATGCAAAATTTGAAAGAAGATCAGAAATTTAGTTTTTCCTCGTTATTTTTGATTATATTATTTTTTACCTATTTTTCATCCGCTTTGCAACTCTATATTTCTCTGTCGGGACACTCTAATTTTATTGGGTTAAGAGATTCTATTATTTATAGCTTAATTTGGCTCATACCGGTGTTATTTTTTCCGAATCATACTCGTAAAATTGCAGCCATTTATGGGATTATAGTTGGCGGATTGTCTTTAATTTCGTTAGCGTATTTTGTGATTTATCGGCAGGAGTTTTCACAAAGTGTTTTTTTTATAATGGCTGAATCAAATTTCAATGAATCTAATGAATATATTCAGCAATACTTGAGTTTTAAATTGATTGCCGTATTAGTCGTCTATATTTTAGTGGCGCTATTTCTTTGGAAACAAGTCAAACCGGTTTATGTCCAAAATAAAACTAAGTGGATGGTTTCACTATTGATTGCTATTTATGCTTTGATGCCACTAGTAATCAGTGTAATGGTAAAAAAAACCTCCTTAGAGAAAGCGGGAGCACATTTATTAAGCCGTATGGAAACGACAGTACCTTGGCAATTAATGAGCAGCTATATTGCATACCGTTCACAACTTTCTAATATGGAAAATATTTTGAATAATTTGCAATCTTTGCCTTCATTAGAAAATTTAACAGATAGTAATGGGGAGACACCAAGAACATTAGTCTTAATCATTGGGGAATCGACTACCCGTACAAGAATGGGGATTTACGGTTATAACCGAAATACCACCCCGATGATTGAACAATTTAAAAAAGAAAATCCAAATTTATTGGTTTTCAACGATGTTGTCTCATCCAGACCATATACGATCGAAATTTTAGAACAAGCCCTGACTTTCGCCGATGAGCGGCATCCTGATTTATACTTAACACAACCTTCACTCATTCATCTTATGAAACAAGCAGGGTATAAAACATTTTGGATTACCAATCAACAAACAATGACTAAACGAAATACGATGTTAACCATGTTTTCTAAGCAAACAGATAAACAATATTATATGAATAACGATCGTAACCAAAGTGCCAGACAATATGATGATGCTGTGATTCAGCCTTTTAAAGAGGTGTTAACCGATCCCGCTAAAAAGAAATTTATCGTTATTCATTTACTTGGTACGCATATGAAATATGAATTTCGTTATCCAAAAAGTAGTGAATATAATGTTTTTCAAGATAAGACAGGCATTCCATTCAATATAGACGATGATAACGCCAAAGTCTACAACAGCTATGATAATGCAATTAGCTATAATGATTATGTAATAACGACATTGTTTAATACATTTAAACAGAGCCATGATAACGGTTTTATGTTGTATTTTTCCGATCATGGTGAAGAGGTTTATCAAACACCACCGTATGATGTCTTAGGACGAAACGAAAAAGCACCAACCAAACCGATGTATACCATTCCCTTTATACTTTGGCAATCACCAAGTTGGTTGAAAACACATCCTAATGATTATCAAGCTTACGTTGATCGCAAATTTAGCTCACAAGATTTAATTCATACTTGGTCTGATTTGGCAGGCTTACGTTACAATTTATATCAGCCTGAAAAAAGTTTAGTTAATCCTAACTTTAAACCATCAATACGTTGGATTGGCGATCCCTATGATAAAAAAGGTTTAGTGGATTTTGATAAATTGGTTAAGTAATTGATATCCTGATTGCACAAGCATTTAAGGTATGGTATTGTATATTTATACAGTTATATTTTAGATGCTATCATTCAGATTATGCGAAAAATCATTCATGTTGACATGGATTGTTTTTATGCGGCAGTTGAGATGCGGGACAACCCTCGATACCGTAATATCCCCATTGCTGTTGGGGGTGACCCACGAAAAAGAGGTGTTGTTGCAACAGCCAATTATCTTGCTCGACAATTTGGTATTCATAGTGCTATGTCAATGGCACAAGCGGTAAAACTGTGTCCAAATCTTAAAGTTATTCCGGGTAGACATGCTGTTTATAAAGAAGTTTCAAACCAGATTCATCAAATTTTTCAGCGTTATACCCAAGCAATCGAGGCCTTATCACTTGATGAAGCTTATTTAGATGTGACTGATTGTCAACTTTGCCATGGTTCGGCAACATTAATTGCCAAAGACATTCGCCAAGCTATATTTAATGAACTGGGTTTAACTGCGTCAGCTGGTGTTGCGCCACTTAAATTTTTAGCTAAAATTGCTTCAGACATGAACAAGCCTAACGGTCAATATGTGATTACACCTGACGAAGTTGATTCGTTCATACAGCAACTCCCTCTTAAAAAGATTCCGGGTGTGGGGAAAGTCACTGAAAAAAAACTGGCTGAACTAGGGTTATTTACTTGTCGAGATGTGGTGAAGTATGATTTAACCAAATTACTTAATCAATTTGGTAAGTTTGGTCGAGTGCTTTATGAAAGATGTCAAGGCATTGATGAACGCGAAGTTTGTAATGACCGGCAACGTAAATCAGTGGGTGTTGAACGTACTTTGGTTGATGATATTCATACTTGGGATGACTGTTTACTGCAACTCGATCCACTTTATGATGAGTTAGAAAAACGATTAAGTAAAGTCAGAACAGATTTATCGATTGCCCGACAAGGGGTAAAATTTAAATTTGATGATTTTCAACTCACGACACAAGAACATGTCTGGGCAAAGTTGGATAAACAAGATTTGATTGAACAAGCGTACAAAGTTTGGCAAGAACGACGAAATGATAGGGGGGTTAGGTTAATTGGCTTTCATGTTACCCTTATTGATCCACAATTAGACAAACAGTTAATCTTCCCTTTTTAGCTATTTAAAGCACTAAGGTGTTAAGCTGAATTTATGGGGATGATTGAAATATCACAAAATCCCCATAAATGAGTTTGGCTTAACTAAGTCGTTATTTTAAGTTTTCACCGTTGGTCTGAATGACTTGTTTATACCAATCAAAGGAATCCTTCTTATACCGTTTCATGCTACCATTACCTTCGTTATCACGATCAACATAGATCACACCATAACGTTTTTTCATTTCGCCAGTAGTAAAGGATACAACATCTATAATTCCCCATGCGGTGTACCCAATAACATCGACCCCGTCATAGTCCATTGCTGTTAACATTGCTTTGATATGTGCACCGAGATATTCAATTCGAGGTTGGTCATGTATTTGATGACTATTTTCGAGTTGATCAATTGCCCCGAAACCATTTTCTACAATAAATAACGGCAATTGATAGCGATCATATAAACGGTTTAATGTATAGCGTAAGCCTTCAGGGTCAATTGGCCATCCCCAGTCACTGCTTTTAATATAAGGATTTTCAACCGCATTTGGTAAAGCACCATTGACGATATTGTCACGGTTATCATTTTTGACATCGGCTTTAACGACAGTAGACATGTAATAACTAAACCCAATGTAATCAACTGTGCCTTGTTTCAAACATGCTAAATCTTCTTGCGTAATATCAAGTTTATAACCTTCACGCTCAAACTCTTTTAATGCATAAGCAGGGTAATAACCTCGGACATGAACATCAGGGAAGAAGAATCGTTGATGCATTGCAATTTCTGAAGCCATCATATCTTCAGGATTACATGAGTATGGATAGATTGGTACATGAGAAATCATACAGCCAATTTGAAAATCTGGGTTGATTTTTTTACCCGCGATCACGGCTTTAGCACTGGCTAAGAGTTCGTAATGAGCAACTTGGTAAAGGATTTCTTGCGGATTTTCGCCTGCTTTGACTTGTACACCAGAATTAGTCCAAAAGAAAATAGGATTACTCGTATCCATTTGATTGTTAATTTCGTTAAATGTCATCCAGTATTTAACTTTGTTTTTATAACGCTCAAAGCAGGTGATCGCAAATCGTTCAAAAAACTCAACCGTTTTACGATTACGGAATCCCCCATATTCACGAGCAATATGCAAAGGAATTTCAAAATGGGATAGGGTAATGACCGGTTCAATTCCGTTGGCAATTAATTCATCAAATACCGCGTCGTAAAACTGTAATCCCTCTTCATTAGGTTGCAGTTCATCGCCTTTAGGGAAAATTCTTGTCCAAGCAATCGAAGTACGAAGACATTTAAGTCCTAGATCCGCAAATAGTTTAATATCCTCTTTATAATGGTGATAAAAATCAATTGCGGTATGGTTTGGGTAAAATTTTCCTGCTTCAATATCTTGCGTAATTTGTCTTGGCACACCGTGTGCACCTGCTGTCATAACATCGACGACACTTGGGCCTTTACCGCCCTCATTCCAACCGCCTTCAAATTGGTGGGCAGCTAATGCACCACCCCATAAAAAATTTTTTTGCTTCATATCTGTGTTCCTTGTTATTGCTTAATGTCAAATACGATATCTTGAGTTGTAACGTCTGTTTTATCGGTTAAAGTGATTTGCTGATACTGCGTACTATTAACAATAATAATTGGGGTGATTAATGGATAACCCGCTTTTATAATTGCGTCTGGATCAAAACTGATAAGCAAATCACCTTTTTTAACTTGTTGATTTAATGATACATGATAATTAAATTCGTTATTTGTTAAATTAACTGTATCGATACCACAATGGATTAATAGTTCTACACCATTATTTAAGGTCAAACCAATTGCATGCTTTGAACGCTCAAATACTGCAGTAATTTGCGCATCATCAGGGGCATAAACGTGATTATCCGTTGGCTCAATTGCGATACCTTCTCCCATTAACTTTTGCGCGAAGGCAGGATCAGGGACTTCACTCAGTGGCAGCGCTTTCCCTGTCATTGGGCTGGTAATTTGAATCTCATCAAGTAAAACATTTGGCGTATCATCTTCGATTGAATCGTTTGAGGATAATTTTGTTTCACCCGTCCCTAAAATTTGTATCAATAATACAGGTCCAAACAGGGCAATTGCTGAACCAAGTAATACGCCAATAAATGATCCTGGGTGTTCAGGGTTAATCGCATTAACTATAGTTAACGGACCCGGCAAAGCGGCATAGGTATAGTAATAAGGTGTAAAAAATCCAGCAACAATTCCGCCTATTGCTGCACATGCACAGCCATAAATGAAAGGTTTTTTGAAACGTAAGTTCACACCATATATAGCCGGTTCAGTAATACCAAAAATACCGGTAACAAATGCGGATAAAGAGACCCCTTTCATATCTTTATTTTTGGTTTTGATATAGAATCCTAACGCCGCGCCCACTTGACCAATAACAGCAATTGTTTGGAAAGCTTGGAATGAATCTTGACCGTATTGATTAATATTTTCAATGATAACGGGGGTGATTCCCCAATGAACACCGAAAATAACAAATATTTGCCAAACTGCACCGATTAATCCACCTGCCACAGATGGTGCAAGATTAACAATCCAGTTATACCCATTAGCAATATAATGTGCAGCATTTGCAGTCAGCGGACCGATTGCAAGCAAAGTAAGCGGAACCATAATGACTAAGCAAATAAGAGGCATCAGGAGTGGTTTGATGATGCTATGTAAACGTGGCTCTAAAAATCGTTCTAAATAAGATAACAACCAAACTAAGAATAAAGGGGGTAAAACCGTAGATGTATAAGTAGTTTCAGACAATGCCAAACCAAATAAATTAACTTCTTGTCCTGATTTAATGAGCGCCGCTAATTCAGCCCAGGTTGGTGATAACAAGGCTGCACAACACGCCACGGCGATATAAATATTACAGCGAAAATGTTGTGATGCTGTAATCGCAATAAAAATAGGTAAAAAGGCGAAGGGTGCCCACGAAATGAAATTGAATACTTGGTAAGTGCCTGTCGTTCCGAAATCAGGAAAGGCTAATTTAATTAAGATTAGAATCCCTTGTAATATTCCCGATGCGGCTAAAACATAAACGAAAGGCGCAAAAACGGCTGACATAGTTGCAATGATAAGATTTAATATATTTTTATTTTCGGAACTTGCAACTTTATTATCTGTTTTAATTAATTGTATAAAAGCATTGTAGACCTTATCGACATTTGTGCCAATCACCACCTGAATTTGTCCACCTTTTTCAACAACGGTTATGACGCCAGGGAATTTAGCAATATTTTCTTTAGCATTTTCGGGTGTTTTTTGGGTTACCAAACGTAAACGTGTTGCACAACGAGCGACTGTGACAATATTATCTTCACCACCCAGCTCATTCAAAATATCAACAGCCAACTTATTATAGTCTCGAATCTTTGATGACATTGTTTAAAGTTCCTTATAAAAAATACAGTTAGCTTATCTTATCGACAAATTGAAAATTGTTAATTACCAATTTTATTGTTTGTGATCTAGATCTAATTTTAAATTTGTTTGCTTTAATATTAAAATAACCTGTATAAAATGGGATATGCCTATCTAAAAAACAGAGAAGGGAAATAAATGTTAAAATATCAGGATGTTGCAGAAAAAATTAAACGAACAATTTATCAACAAAAATTGCCAAAAGATACCCAATTACCCAATATTGAAGGGTTAATTAACCAATATCAAGTCAGTCGGACAACCATTATTAAAGCCTTGAATCAACTTGAACGCCATGGCGTAATCTATCAAATACAAGGTAGTGGTATTTTTGTCAGACAGCCTAAAAAAAGTGGATATCTCAATTTTCTAGAGAGTCACGGCTTTAGTGTAGATTTAAACGATCTTCCTGGTGCATCGCAAGTATTTAACGTAGATGTTATTGAACCAGACAAAAAAGTAAAAGAAAATCTAAGATGTAGTGATGATGAACACGTTTATTACATCAAGCGTTTGCGATATGTGGACGGCGAAATATATGGATTTGAACAATCTTATTATCGCAAAAAACTGGTTTCATATTTGAATAAAGAAATTGCTGAGCATTCAATATTTAGTTATGTGAAAGATATCTGTAAAATTAGCATTGGTTTTTCAGATAAGTATTTCAAAGCGATAAAATTAGACGCTGAAATAGCGGAATACTTAGGCTTACAAGCAGGCGATCCGGCGTTATGTGTTGAAGAGATATTTTATACATCGGCAGGAGAACCATTCGATTTTTCAACAATTATCTACCATTACGACAATGCTAAATTTTATGTGCAGAGCCATTCTAAATGAATCGAAGTTTTAAGAGAGTAGCTTGAAAAAATGGATGATTGATGTAGTAAACTATTTGTACAATAAATACTTTAAATTATAAATAAAATGGTAAGTATATTCGGGTTTAAACGCTCTCCGACTATTTACCATTTAGTTAAAAAGCTAACTAAGGAGAGCGTGCTCAATTAATAATAGGTTTATCTTAAAAGTTTATTGTATAGGTTTAAGTGTTTCAAAAGTACCTGATAAAATTAGATTTATTTTATGCTCTGTTGGAGCATAAATATTAACATCTGCCCTCATATTTCCATCAGCATACAATCTTTTCGCATAACGTTGAGATGGATTGTATTCGGAATGCAAATCAAATTCTCCACCGCTTATATCAAGTTGTATTGGTGCACCTAACAGATATTGTTTCGCCAGTAGTCTTTCAACTTTATTTTTAAGTTTAGCTAATAATATTGCTTCATGCTCTTCAACTGCTTTTTGAACGGCTTCTTTCGAAACGGTGTAATAAGTATCATCATTGACAACCATTTTTAATTCTTGAGCTTTAGCAATAATTTTACCAATAAGGTCAAGCTTAGTTGTTTTGACCATAAGATTATGCTGAACATAATATTGTTTTACAGTAATTCTTTCCGGTGATATTTTATCCGTATCTGAATTGGTTATGGTGAAATCAGTTAATTGAAGTTTTTTTAATTCATCGGTAATGGTTGAATATTTTTTATAAAGATTATCTTTGGCGTTATTTAAAGTTTGGGCTGTTTCGCGAATATTGAAAGCATAGAGATTTTTAACTTTATCGCTTTTTACTTGATGAATATCATTGATATTATATTTATCTAATATTTTATTGAGATCAACAAAGCTATCGTTATTATCAATCTTTATAACAATATTCATATTTGCTTGATATTTTGAATTTTCTTGACTATTTTCTTGATTTATCTCTCTCACATTGTTTTGATAACCAATTGTCTCTAAATTGTCTTCAGTTAAGCCCAACTTCAATAATTCATCTTTAAATTGTTTCATTATATTTACATTGAGATCTGAGGCATCGTTAGGTGTTGCGGCATCAGTTAGTAAAGTTACAGAAAATTGTACTGTGTCAGGTTTTAATACGACAGTTTCAGAAATTTTGGCTTCAACTTTTCCCACAGGTATTAAATTTTTGCCATATTTTAATTCTTGTAATTGAAGATAAGTATTATTGACATTCAATTCTTGATTAACTGAGTTAGCAGCATAACTATTAAAGGCGATACCAATATTGAGTAACATGGCAAATAAAATTGTTTTTTTCATCTTATTATCCTACAGTTAAGGTTTATTTGTTTATAAAAATACTTGTTGAATTGCTAATAAAAGGCTAAATAAATCTAATCTAGATTATAGATAAAAAGCAGATTAAATGTCTAAAAAATGTATGGGATTGTAAAAAGATGTAAAAGCGTTTTTCAACGCTTTTATTTCATTAGCTGATTGTGTAAGAGTTTACTTTAGTTTATACCATATTGCTCACGATAAGCTTCAACTAGTTTTACTTGATCTTGTCTGGTTGGATCTTGATAAAGATATTGGATCAAATCATCAAGTGTAATAATTGAAATCACTTCGCAATGATAAGTTTGTTTAATTTCTTGAATTGCAGAAAGATCGGCACGACCTTTTTCTTGTCGGTCTAAGCAAATTAATACGCCAGCTAATTTTGATTTATTATCTTCCAATATTTGCATCGATTCACGTATTGCGGTTCCGGCAGTAATAACATCGTCAACCAGCATAACACGTTGCTCATAAATCGAACTGCCGACTAAATTGCCTCCTTCACCATGATCTTTTGCCTCTTTACGATTAAAGCAGTAAGGAACATCAACGTTGTGATGTTCAGATAATGCAACGACAGTTGATGATACAATCGGAATCCCCTTATAAGCAGGACCAAAAATTACGTCATATTCGAGCTTGGCATCTAATAAAGCAGCAGCGTAAAAGCGACCTAAAAGCGCTAAATCTTTACCGGTGTTAAACAAACCCGCATTAAAAAAATAAGGACTTTTTCGACCTGATTTTAAGGTGAATTCGCCAAATTTCAATGCTTGCCGATTTAAAGCAAATTCAATAAATTCACTTTTGTATGATTTCATCGATCCTCTCCAATTAATCTTTTAAGGCCTGTCTTTGTGCATCAATAATTGTTGCAATGCCATTTTTGGCTAATTCTAATAATTTTAATAATTCGTCATGACTAAAAGGTTCACCTTCGGCAGTTCCTTGAACTTCAATAATTCGTCCGTCATCAGTCATTACTACATTCATATCAGTTTCAGCATTAGAATCTTCAATATATTCTAAATCACATACAGGTTGACCATCGACAATACCGACAGACACCGCTGCGACCAATGATTTAATCGGATTTTGTTTAACTTTACCTTCGGCAATCATTTTATTTATCGCATCATTTAGCGCTACACACGCGCCAGTAATTGAAGCTGTTCTTGTACCACCGTCAGCTTGAATGACATCGCAGTCTAAGGTAATGGTATATTCGCCTAAAAGTTTAAGATCTATCATTGCTCTTAATGAACGAGCAATTAATCGTTGAATTTCCATTGTGCGACCTGTTTGTTTACCTTTTGCCGCTTCCCGTTGCGTTCTTGAATTAGTCGCACGAGGCAACATACCATATTCAGCCGTGACCCAACCTTGATTTTGACCTTTTAAAAAACGGGGTACGCTTTCATCGACAGTTGCATTACACAGTACTTTTGTTTCACCGAACTCTACTAATACAGAACCTTCTGCATGCTTAGTGTAATGACGGGTAATTTTGATAGGGCGGACTTGTTCCGCAGATCGACCTGACGGGCGCATGCATTTCTCCAGCAGTTATATTTAAAAAATTATTTGAATTTACCATTTAGGAGGACATCAACAAGAAAAGGTTGATGTTTAGCCTAAGCTAAGAGCGCATTATACAGAATTTGTGATACAATGCCCAGCAAGTTTTTTACTAAATTTAGGAAGCCATTATGATTTCCAGTATGACCGCTTATGCCAGAAAAGAAGTAAATCAACCATGGGGGACCGCTTCTTGGGAGCTTCGTTCGGTCAACCAACGTTATTTAGAAACTTACATCCGTTTGCCTGAACAGTTTCGCTCACTTGAGCCTATTATTCGTGAACGGCTTCGTCATCGTTTAACGCGGGGTAAAATTGAATGCCATTTGCGTTTTGAATTGGATCCTGCTGCTCAACATCAAGAATTATCTTTAAACCAAGATCTAGCTAAACAAATTTTAAATGCAGCTAATTGGATTCAGTCAGAGCACAAATCCGGCGAAGTCAATCCTATCGATGTTTTACGTTGGCCAGGTGTATTATCAGCTAAAGAGCAAAATTTAGATACCATATCGCAAGAACTTTTAGCAATATTAGATTCGACAATTGATGAATTTATTACTGTACGTGAACGTGAAGGTAAAGCATTAGGTGAGCTTATCATCCAACGGCTCGAAGGGATAACGGAACAAGTTGAAAAGATTCGTCAGTGGATGCCACAGATTTTAGAATGGCAAAAAGAGCGTCTACAAACTAAATTAGCTGAAGCCAATATCGAATTAGATAGCTCAAGGTTTGAACAAGAAATTGTCATGATGGCTCAACGTATTGATGTTGCTGAAGAGCTTGATCGTCTAATGACACACGTTAAAGAAACTTATGCAATTTTGAAGAAAAATGAAGCCGTTGGACGTCGACTTGATTTTATGATGCAAGAATTCAACCGTGAATCGAATACCATTGCTTCAAAATCTATTAATGCCGATGTCACGGCTAGTGCCATTGAATTAAAAGTTTTAATAGAACAAATTCGAGAACAAGTACAAAATATCGAATAATTTTATTAATTAGATATAACAACGTAATTCTTCTCAATATCAATTGATTTTATTATCAAAATATTGAGAAGTTAATGAATTTAAAAATAGCTCGATTTCAACATTTAAAAAAATCCCTTTTTCTTTCCTTTTACTCATACTAAAATACGCCGCTCTCAAAAAAGCTTTGATATGTTTTATGAAAATAATGACGGTTTCACTTGCTGTCAATAATATAAATTATCTAATTTTTCTATTGAAATAATCAAAGTAGATTTATCTATAAATATAAGGAAAAATAATGAACACCTCAACTGAACACTATCAATTTTCAAATAAATTCAATCTGGGCTCTACGATTGTTTTAACTTTGCTGGGTATTTTTGTGGCTATTTTACTTGGCGTTGTATATGCCATAATCTCTCATTTTTCTCCATTAATTCTTATTGATATCGGTCTTATTGTGGGGATGTGTTATGTGATAATCATGTTGCAATCTAATTTATCTCAATTAGCGAAGATCCGTAATGTCAAAATCAATATATTAATGACTTTTTTAATCTGCTTGTTTGCCTATTATTCAAATTTGGTTACTTTTGAAGTTTTGTTATTTGACACTCATTATTTGTCCAATTGGATTTCACTGTTTTTATCGCCTATTGATACTATAACTTTATTAATAGATGATATCATTCCTTATCGTGAAATCACGATTACTAAAGGTAGCTCATCAAAAGGTTCAATTTCAGGGATGTTATTAGCTGGCGTTTATCTGATTGAATTCTTAGTCTTCTTTTACCCAATTTTAACAGCTTTATTCTTAGAAGATGCCTTTTGTGAAGATTGCCAAACTTGGTACAAAAAATATTTTTTCCATTCTTTGTCTAGTGAAGAATTAGAAAACAATATTAATAATAGTCGTGTAGGTAATTATGCCGATGCATTAGCCAATGTAGAACTTCAAAAAGATATTCGGGATTTGCTCGTTAAAAAGACTGACGATAAAATGTCAATGCTAAATTATGAATATTGCCAATGTCCAAAATGTCAGCAAAAAAGTATTTTAACCATTACGAAAAAAATGTTAAAACAAACGGATAAAGGGCCTGAAGTTGAAGGTGTGAATGATGGAATACTTGTCAATCAAGCTTATCTTGATCACCAAACAGATCAACTTTTTTCAACAAAAATCTAGCATCACAACGATTAACTATTCTCTTTTAAAATCAGGTACTCTTAAGAGTGCCTGAAAACCCAGATTTTAGCTGAAGTCTATTTCCTCAACTCAGTACATCGAAAATGTTATCTTCCCAATGTTAAATCTAAAAAAATAATGTTGTTATAAAAATCGTTTAATAAATAGCGCTGTAAATGTTAAAAAAATTTAATAAATATCATAGAGAAAAAATAAAATAATGGCTTACCATTGAAATTTTATTAAAAATTTATTTGCGTTGTCTATGTCAGCTAGCCAAGTTATCAACCGTTATAAATTGAGAAGTTTGGTGTGCAAAATAGGTCCAATGTTTATCACTTTTTAAGCGAAAATTAGATTAGCGGTTTTTACGTTTATCTGAAAATTATCTCATCAAAACTTTTCATTGTTTTTTCATTGAATTAATTAATATTTAATAAACAAAAACAATAGATTAAATAATGCTTACAATATTTATAAGAAATTTTCGATCGATTGAATATTGATTGATCATTTAATCCGATCAATAATATTTTTACATAACTTTCTAAAAGACTAGTGGTTATGTTTAATATCGTAAAATCAAGGAAATTTAATAAATGAATAAAATCTACAAAGTTTTAAAAAATAGACAAGGAATAAGCTTGGCAGTATCGGAACTAGCCAAAGGCAAAACAAAATCTTCAGTAAGTAAAATTGCAGCAGCCATCATGATTACAGCTGCGATGTCTGAAAGTGCATTAGCTGCACCAATTCATATTAATTCGAATGAAACAATTAAAGGTAATGGTACTGGCACAATTCAAAGTGGTCAAATAACCAATGAGGAATATTCATTAGGGTCAGGGACAAATGGAAAAGGACGTCTAACGATTAGTGATGGCGGTACGCTATCGTTAGCAAGAATTTTAGTTGGTCGAGGCGCAGGAAATTCAGGTGAATTAATTCTTGATAATGGACATCTTATTAATGCTCAGGGTGTTGCATACTTTGGTTTCCAAGGTGGTGATGCGAATGTATTAATCACAAATGGTGGTACTTTCACTAATACTGCTTGGGCTTCGCCAAGTATAGGAAGTGAAGCTGGTTCTAATACCACCCTAACAGTGAAAGGTAAAGGAAGCGCATTCATTCAAAAATCGAAAATTCAAGTATTTGTTGGCGCTAATGGTAATGCCAAAGTTGATGTCATAGAGGGCGGCTTATTTGATGCAAAAAATACGCTATTGCTTGGATTTGCAAATGGTACTGCAATTTTTAATGTTATAGGTAAGGATTCAACATTAAATGCGGCCACTATGCGTATAGGGCCAGAAAAAAATGTAAATACGGGTCATGCTGAGCTAAATATTTTAAATGGTGCTAAAGCCAATATTGGTGATACAGTCAACGGTACTTTAGTTGTTAGAAATGGCGGTAAAGTATTTGTTGATGGAACTGATTCTGCATTGAATGTGGTTAAGGATATATCAATTGGTAATAAAAGTGAAATCACGGTTTCTAATGATGCCAAAATAAACACAACTAAAAACGCTAATGGTGAAAATGATGGTATAACCATCAATGAGGGCGGTAAATTAAATATTGGTGGTAAACCAAATGAAGCGCCACAAAAAGCGGGAGCAATTGATGTGCCGGTTATCCATTTTGCAAATCAAGATCCATCATTACCAGCGGGTGAACTTAATTTCAATCATACTAATAATGATTATCAAGTAGGATGGGATATTGATAGCAAAGCAAATGGAAAAGGCAATGTCAATGTAATCTCTGGTGATAACTTTATTAGTGGTAAACATACTTATGAAGGAAACACCAATATAACTGGTGGTTCTTGGAACGCGAAAGCCGAGAATGTCTTTAGCGAAAAATCTAACTATAACGTTGATAAGAAAGGTTCACTTAATTTAGAAGATCATAACCAAACAATTGGCAATTTAGTCAATGGTGGAACTATCGATTTAGGTAAAGACTCAGCAAATACAGTATTAACTGTCAATGGTGATTACCGTGGTGAAGATGGCAAACTGAATATGTATGTGGATACAGAAAAAGGTGAGTCAGATAAACTTGTCGTAAAAGGTAATACGTCAGGAAAAACCAATATTGATATAACTGAAATCGGCCGAGGAAATTCAGAACGCGGTAAAATCAATCTAGTTGATGTTGTCGGTCAAGATGATGCTATCTGGAATATCATTGAGAAAAAAGATAGTGAATTTGACTATACAATTGGACGTGATGAAAATGGCAAATTAGTCATTGAATATACCAACGCATTTTCAAATGTTTATAAATCACCGATAGTAGCATCAGTATTTGGTAACCAATTAGCGGCATTAAATATGTTCCGTCATAGTGCTCACGACCGTGATACCTCAATTTATGTACCGGATTCAAATGTTTGGATGCGTTATAGCTATGACCGAACTCAGACTGATATGTTTAATGGTAGACAATCAATAGACATGAAGACATCAGTGATTGAAATGGGTGTGGATGTATTATCTTTAGACCAATTTAAAGTAGGGGTTTATGGTGGATACGGTCACAGCTCAATAGACACTCAACAAAAACACAGTAAACGTAACGGTGATGGCAGTGTTAGTGGTTATAACTTAGGGGTTTACGGTAACTGGAATGCACAAACCAATGGTGAAGGGCTTTATGTCGATACTTGGGCACAATATAGCTGGTTCAAACATAAAACTTCAGTTCATTTATCAAATTCAAGAAACTATTCAAGCAAATATAATGGGAACGCATTAAGTTTATCTGCTGAAGTTGGTTATGGATTAATTGTCCTTGAAGGCGATGAGAAAAACTGGTTACTTGAGCCACATGCTCAAATTGGTTATACCTGGTTAGACAGTGATAAGTTTAATTTAGGTCGTGCAGGTAAAGTTGACAACATTAATGCAGATGGTGCGCAATTACGCCTAGGTGCACGTTACTATGGTCAAAGCACAAAATCGGGTTACGGCGTGTTACCATTTATTGAAGCAAACTGGCTATATGATTCATCTTCACCAGAAGCGAAAGTAAAAGGAAAACATGTTGACTCAAATCAAGGTAAAAACTACGCAGAGTTTAAAGTCGGTGTGAGTGGAAGCATGACAAAATCACTAAGTGCTTATGCTCAACTTGATACTCGATTTGGCTCAGATAAATATTCACGAATTGGTGGACAACTAGGTTTAAATTATTCATTCTAATAATAGTAATATCTTACTAAATACAAAGCAGTACAATTAAGTACTGCTTTTTTTATAGATAATTATTAATAACATCAAAAACGATACAATTGTATGGCTTAATCTAACCTAATAACCGATTCTAAACAGCTGAAAAATTATTCATTTAGTTTTGATGAACAATCTCGATTTTTAATGGATTTAAAATAACAATAGAGCACAATATAGGCCGTTCCTGTCGATAGCAGATCTGCTGTTGGCGATGCTGCCCAAACACCATCAAAACCAAAGAATAGCGGTAAAATATATAACGCAGGTAATAAAATTAAAATCTGCCTTGAAAGACTTAATAGGATCGAAATTTTTGCCATGCCAATACATTGGAAAAAGCTTGTTGTCACCATTTGGAATCCAACAAAAGCAAACGAAAGTGTCGTATAGCGAAGCGCTATAGCTGATAAAGAAACCAAATCCTGTTCAGAACTAAAAGCACGAACAAGTGTATCGGGAATAAAAAATCCCAGTATAAATCCAATTGATGTGACCACCGTTGCAACCTTAACCGCATAAAAAAACGTTGCTTTAACTCGTGCGTAATTTTTAGAACCATAATTGTAACCAATTATAGGTTGCATGCCTTGATTAATACCGATGACTATCATAATAATTAAGGTAATAAGTCGATTTGCATTTGAGTAAGCTGCGATAGCATCATCGCTCGATTCATGGGCTAATGGTGCATAGTGATTAAGTTGCCAGTTGATAAACACAACCACAACGGAAGCGGCAATTTGCATAGCAAAAGGTGACATCCCGATGGATAGGATCGCTTTGACAATTTTTAAATTAAGTCTGAAATTGCGTAGATACAATTTAATATTGCTGTTTTTACTAATAAAATGCTGCATGACAAACAGAAAACTTATCAACATAGATAGTGTGGTTGCCAGAGCAGCCCCTCGCATACCCCAACCCAAACCAATAATAAAGATTGGCGCTAAAATTATATTAGCAATAACGCTGACAAACATCGTTACCATCGCTTTAAACGGATAACCACTTGCACGCATCATATTATTATAGTTAAACGTCAATGTCAGGAAGATACTGCCAGGTAAAAAGACTTCTAAAAATTCTCTGGCATAAGTGTGATTAACGGGACTTGACCCCACAAACCGTAATACGGGATCAACAAAAAAAAGCAATAATGACAATGTTAAACCACTTAATAGCGCAGTTAACATAAACGAGGTACCGGCAACTTTTTCTGCCTGATCATTTTCGCCTCGCCCTAAAAAAATTGATATTCGGCTAGCAGAACCTATTCCAACTAACATACCTATTCCTGCCGCAAAATTCATGACTGGCAAAATAAGCCCAGCGGCGCTGAGTGCTTCACGTCCAATCCAATGACCGATAAAAATACCATCAATAATGTTATATAACGTATTAACAATTGTTCCTATTACCGCAGGCAATGCATATTGCCAAAATAATGAACTGATTTTTTTATTTCTGAAATCATTATAAATATCTTTGGAGTGAGCCATAGTTATTCTTACCACAATAAGGTTTTTTAAAAGTTATTTGTTTACAATATAGTTTAATATATTATTTAAAGTCAGTAATGTTTGCTAGTTGAATTAGCAAAATTCGTTACTTTGACGATTTATCAAACCAACATTTAAAATTAATATTCAATTAATACCAGTAAATTTTTTTAAGAAAGCGAGTCATCGTCATCTATTGTAGCTTTAAATGGTAAGAAAGCTTAAGTAGATAAGATGTTATTGCCGATTTTGGAATGTTTATCTCATATAAGTCAAACAGGTTTTCATTTGTTGATAGCACTTTTTCAGTGCTTTGGTAAAATATATCATAATTTAATACTGCGATCCAAATAGGAATCCCTAATGAGTGTACAAATAGAAAAAGTTATCTTGCATAAATTAATTAGAAAAAGCGATACTGAAATTGAACTACAATTGCGTGACTCGATGTTAAGTAATCAACAAGCTGTGGTTAATTTAATTGAAGATATAAACCGTATTTATAATAATAAAAGTAAAGCATATGGTCTGTTCAACGAAGAAAGTTTATTTGAACAATCCCTTAAAGAATTACGGCTTGGTAACCAAGATTTTTTACATTTTAGTCAAGAATCTACCAAACAGTTACGCAATGAACTGGCTAAATATCCTTTTGCTGAAGGTGGCACAGTCGTTTTTTGTCACTATCGTTATTTAGCCGTAGAGTATCTGATCATTGCGGTTTTAAATAGTTGTTCGAGTATGTTAGTCAATGAACAACTTGATATATCTGAAACACAATATTTAGATATTGATCATGCTGATATTATCGCTCGAATTGATATCACTGAATGGGAAACCGATGCAGATTCTAAACGTTACTTAACCTTTTTAAAAGGAAGAGTAGGGCGTAAAGTATCAGACTTTTTTATGGATTACTTAGGTGCAAGTGAAGGGTTAGATGCCAAAGCACAGAATAAAACTTTAGTGAAAGCGGTTGATGATTATTGTCAGGAAATGCAATTTGATAAACAAGACAAAGTTCACGCACGTGAAAATGTTTACAATTATTGCCAAGCTCAATTGCAAGCCGGTGAAGAAATTGAGCTTAAAAATCTGGCTAATGAATTACCAACTCATGGCGATAACAATTTTATGGAATTTGTTAAAAACAGTGATTACGACTTGGAAGAAACGTTTCCGGTTGATCGTAGTGCTTTGCGCCAACTTAAAAAATTCTCAGGAAGTGGAGGGGGATTAACATTAAGTTTTGATTCCGATCTCCTCGGAGAACGAATTAAATGGGATCCGCAAACCGATTCATTAGTGATAAAAGGTGTGCCACCTAACTTACGTGATCAGTTGCAACGCAATAGTGGTTCAAACTAATTATACACTCCCTTTTTTAACACAATTATCAGGATTCAAAAGTATGAAATATGTTGGCGCGCATGTCAGCGCTTCTGGTGGGGTCGATAACGCCCCAATCAATGCTTATCAAATTGGCGCAACTGCTTTTGCGTTATTTACCAAAAATCAACGTCAATGGCATGCAAAGCCACTTGAAAGCGCTATGATCGATAGCTTTAAAAAGCGCTGTGAAAAATACGGCTTTACTAGTAAACAGATATTGCCACATGATAGTTATCTTATCAATTTAGGTCATCCGGATAGTGAACAACTTGAAAAATCACGCACCGCCTTTTTAGATGAAATGCAGCGCTGTGAGCAACTCGGATTAACGTTACTTAATTTCCACCCGGGTAGTCATTTAAAACAGATATCAGTTGATGAATGCCTTAGCCGTATTGCTCAATCCATTAATATTACGTTAGATAAAACTAACAATGTGGTTGCTGTAATTGAAAATACCGCAGGTCAAGGCTCTAATTTAGGTTATAAATTTGAACATTTGGCACAAATCATTGATCAAGTGGAAGATAAAAGTCGCGTTGGTGTCTGTATTGATACTTGTCACGCCTTTGCTGCCGGTTATGATTTACGTACTGAAAAAGCCTGTCAAGAAACGTTCGCCGAATTTGAAAAAATTGTTGGTTTTAAATATTTACGAGGCATGCATTTAAACGATGCCAAAAGTGAACTTGCCAGCCATGTTGACCGCCATAATAGTTTAGGAAAAGGGAACATTGGTGAAACGGCTTTTAAATATATTATGCAAGATCCAAGAATTGATGAAATCCCGCTGATTCTCGAAACTATCGATCCGGATATTTGGTCACAAGAAATTGCATGGCTAAAAGCACAGAGTAAAGAAAATTAAATTAAAAAATACCAATGGGGAGAGCAACTATTTAAAGATTTACCTTTAATGGTATTTTGCTTTGAATAGTTCGCATTTAGCTGTGAAGACTTCGATTTTATTTCCCTTACAATGACGAAATAACACCAAAGGGGATAATCGTCATTAAATGGGACTTTCAAGACATTATCTGGTTGGAATTTAAACAAAGTACATTGGTATTTGAAAGAATTAC
>NZ_JAFNNQ010000010.1:0-358 GCF_026536675.1 Gilliamella sp. B2717
CTATTGCCTGTTTTAAATCGTCTGATTTTAATGCTCTGCGGTATTCGGTTAATTTATTCAGTTGTTTATATTTCTGATCTTTATAATGACGACCTTGTTGAAATAACATACTGCCTATCAAATTTTCGTAGCAATGATAGCCACCTTCAATGGCGTAATTAAAATACTCAATACTTTTTTCTAATCGCTCATCTGGACAGGGGCGTGCCATACCTTGTTCATCATACCCACAAAAACCCATTTGCCAACCTTTTTTAAAGGCAAAATAGGGATATTTTAAATCGGCAAACCGATCCATTAAATACCATTTTATTTGTGAACTTTTAAACACCTCTGGTTCTACTAACGGTTTACCTGT
>NZ_JAFNNQ010000010.1:476-598 GCF_026536675.1 Gilliamella sp. B2717
AATTTATGCCAATTAAGGAGAGAATAATAATACGGCATAGCATTTTTATCCCATTGCCAGACATGTTTTAAAAATTTGACTAAGTTGTCCGGACTAACTACCGCATGGAATACTTGATCGTC
>NZ_JAFNNQ010000011.1:0-188 GCF_026536675.1 Gilliamella sp. B2717
GGCATCAATTTATTGATAATAGATGGAAGAAACCTTTTTACAATAGTTCATTTTGCTATGGTCCTAAAAAAATAGTAAAAGTAACGGATATAACAGAAAAAACGTATGAAAACGGGCTATATCGTCGAAATCAGACAAATGTGTATGTCGATATCGATTTTCAAGTATTGGATACCCCTGATTGGGCA